>JAOTUT010000001.1 GCA_029863735.1 Ignavibacteria bacterium | reverse complement strand
TCGGGGAGAGCTGGGTCTACGATCTTAACGAACTTCGGAAACTTGAAAAGTTTGTTGATGATTCCAATTTCAAAGAAGAATTTAGAAATGCAAAGTGGTTAAATAAAAAATTGTTGATTTCATTAATTGAAGAAAATAATGGGATAAAAATTAATCCGGATTCAATGTTTGATGTGCAAATCAAAAGATTTCATGAATATAAACGTCAGCTTTTGAATGTTCTTCATATAATAACTCTGTATAACAGGATAAAAGATGATCCGAAAATAGAAATGGTTCCTCGTACAATCATCTTTGCCGGAAAAGCTGCACCGGCTTATTTTATGGCCAAACTTATAATCAAGCTTATCAATTCAGTTGGAAGCATAGTTAATAACGATCCTGATGTTGGCGATAAACTAAAAGTTGTGTTCATCCCGAATTATTCTGTGACTCTTGCGGAAAAAATAATACCTGCTGCTGATCTATCTGAACAAATATCAATGGCTGGATTAGAAGCATCCGGAACCGGAAATATGAAGTTTACTTTAAATGGTGCTTTGACAATTGGAACTATGGATGGTGCAAATATTGAAATTCGTGAAGAAGTCGGTGAAGAAAATATTTTTATTTTCGGATTGCTTGCTGATGAAGTTGTAAAACTGAAGAGCAATAAATATAATCCGAAGACTTATTATGAATCAAACGCGATGCTGAAGAGAGTAATAGATATGATTGCATCCAATTTCTTCAACAAAAATGAACCTGGAATATTTAAATCTATTGTTGATGGATTATTAGGTGTTGACAATTATTGTTTGCTTGCTGATTACCAGGCATATATTGATGCACAGGATAAAGTAAGTAAGTTGTATATGAATGCAGATGAATGGACGAAGATGGCAATTCTGAATGTTGCAAGAGTAGGAAAGTTTTCGAGCGACCGTTCAATAAAAGAGTACGCAGAAAAAATCTGGAAAGTTGAACCGGTTAAAATCAAACAAACTTGAAAGTGAAATAAAAACAGATGAGTTACGAAATACATCCCAAAACAAGAATCGGGCATATACATTTAACCGTTGGAAATCTTGAAAGAGCTGTGAAGTTCTATACCGATATGCTTGGATTTTCCGTGACCGCAAGGTTCGGAGATTCAGCTATGTTTTTATCTTCAGGAGATTATCATCATCATATCGGACTAAACACCTGGGCTGGAGAAAACGCAGTTGCACCTCCCTCCGGGCACACTGGTTTGTACCACTTCGCTATTCTTTACCCAAGCAGGGAAGAGCTTGCAAAAGCGTTCAAAGTTTTGTGGGAAAACAAATATCCGATTGAAGGTGCTTCAGACCACGGTGTTTCTGAATCAATCTATCTTAAAGATCCCGATGGTAACGGTATAGAGCTTTATTGCGACAGACCTCAGGAAGAATGGCCTGTTGATGAAGGAGGCAACGTAGTGATGATTACAAAAGTGTTGGACCTTCCTGGCTTGCTTTCAGAATTAAATAACTACTAATTAAGTTTTTATAATGTTTGAATATTTAAGAAAAGTTCTTTTGACTGAACAGACTTCGGCAGAGAAAAATATTTCATCCTCTAAAACGACTACGAATAAATACCAGGTTGCAACTGCAGCTCTTTTAATTGAGATTGCCAAAGCCGACGGTGATTTTTCTGATGATGAAAGAAATCGAATAATTGAATTGATGAAAAATGATTTTGATTTAGATGATGAGTGTATAAATGAATTGCTTGAACTTTCTGAGCAAAAAGTTAAAGACAGCATAAGTGTTTATGAATTTTCTTCAGTTATCAACGAGAGTTTTACTCAGCAGGAAAAGCTTGATCTGATAAAAAACCTCTGGCGGATAATTTATGAAGACGGAAAGCTCGACAGTCACGAAGACCGTCTGATTAAGATAATCGGCAGCACTTTGAATCTTGAACATAGAGATGTTATTGGTGCAAAGCTTTTTGTAAAACAGGAACTCCGGAAGTAAAAAAATGACTATCATTCTGGAGAGCTCGGCTTAGACGGAAGAGTCTAGAATCTTGCAACCCTCAAGCTTTGCATACCTCTAACAGCAAGCAACCTCGAAGGTTAATGATGAAACGGATTACTTCTTCAACTGGTCTTCAATCGCAGAAATAATTCCTTCACTGGTTGGTTTAACTTTATTACCAAACCTTGCTACGATCGTTCCGTCTTTTGAAATAAGAAACTTTTCGAAATTCCATTTTATATCCCCTTTCCCGGTAACGCTGTTATCAGTTAGTATTTGGTAAAGTGGCGACTTGTCTGGTCCCAAAACTTTTATTTTATCAAACAATTTAAACGTTACTCCGTAATTGGCAGTGCAAAAGGTTTGAATCTGTTCGTTTGTTCCTGGTTCCTGTCCGCCGAAATCATTGCAGGGGAAAGCAAGTATCTCGAACCCATCAGGCCGAAATTTTTTATATATTTCTTCAAGACCTGCGTATTGTGGTGTGTTTCCGCACTCACTTGCAACGTTCACGATCAATGAAACTTTACCGTTGTAAGAAGACAGTTTTACTTCGTTATTGCTCATATCGAGAACTATAATATCATTTATATTGTCTGTCAAACCTTCACCTTTGATATTAGTTGTTGGATTGTCCTGTGCTAATAATTGAGTAAGAGTTAAAAGCACAACAAATGAGATTATTTTTATAATCATATTTTGACCTCTTTGTTTTATAAAACAAAATTAGAACCGTAAAAGTTCATTGGAAATAGCTTATTAATCATTAACTCTTATAACATCCATTACAAGGCAGGATGTTAATGGTTTTGAGCCATTTATTTTTCTTGATAAATATATTCGTGAGCCAGCAAACTGACCAAAAACGAATGCAGGTACTGTATAGAAGAAAGTCATAAACTCAAATCCGCTTGCTGATAAAATTCTGAATATGATAATAAAAAGCACTGGAAGATGTATCGCTAATAAAAACTGAAGCGAGAATTTCCTCACATTAGCCCGCCAGTAGCCGAATGGAATATTTATTAAAAAAACAAAAAGAGTTAAAAAAATAATATTCATCATTGAACTAAATTTAGTGAGCGAACTTAGGGAAAAGTCCCGGGAGAGAAAAATACAAAATGAGGCTCTCTCAAAAGTGAAATTGTCATCACAATCCCGCTTTAACGGGAGAAGTGATCTTTAATTTTTTGTAAAAATCAAAAGATTGCTTCGGTCGTTCCTCCCTCGCAATGATTACCTCTGTATTTTTGAGACGACCACCAAGAGGAGGCTTCCTAACTCATCAACGCTGCGATTGCCGCTGTGTTTGCAATATCGTCAACACTGCAACCGCGACTTAAATCGAAGAATGGCTTTTTCAATCCCTGAACCATAGGTCCTACGGCTTCAGCTTTACCCCAGCGCTGTGCAATTTTGTACCCGATATTCCCTGAATTCAAATCAGGGAAAATTAAAACATTCGCTTTACCGGCAACATTGCTGCCCGGTGCTTTCTTCTTTCCGATTGATTCAATTACTGCCGCATCAAATTGCAATTCACCATCAACATTTATATCTGGTCTTTTTGAGCGAATGATTGCAGTAGCATTCAAAACTTTGTCGATTGTTTTGTGCCTTGCACTTCCTTTAGTTGAGAAAGAAAGCATTGCAACGAACGGTTCCTCACCGATAAGTTTTCTGTGATTATCTGCCGTTGAGATTGCTATATCAGCTAATTGCTTTTCATCGGGATCAGGAACAACTGCACAATCAGCAAAAGAATAATTCTTCTCAGGGAAAAGCATTAAGAAAAAGCTTGATACAATTGAAATTCCCCCAGGCATTCCGATACATTGAATTCCAGCTCGCATAACATCTGCAGTAGCGGAAGCTGAACCGGCAACACTTCCATCTGCCATACTTTCTTTTACCATCATTGCAGCAAAAAACAAATCCTGCTGTACAGTATTTCGTGCCTGCTCGATGGTTTCACCTTTATGTTTGCGAAGGTTGAAGAAGATATTTGTAAAGTCACTAAGCTTATCTGATCTTGTTGGATCAATAATTCTGACTCCTGTAAGGTCAACATCCACTTTTTTTGCATCTTTATGAATTCTGTCTTCATCACCAAGTGTAATTACCGAAACAGTTTTTTCTTTTGTTAATTTCTCTGCTGCTTTGAGGACTCTTTCATCGTGTGATTCAGGAAAGACGATTGTCTTTCTTGCTTTTAATGCTTTTTCTTTTATCTCATTTAACAACTTAATTTCCATTGATACTCCGTATAATTGAGAAAACGACATTCAAAATTACAAAAACCGATCCTTATATTTTTAATTACAATTCCTTTGCAAGTTCAATTCATAATAATTTTATTTAATAATCTATTGACTTTAACAAAGTCATTTTCTAAGTTACAATCGAAATTAATTCAGGGTAAACGCCTGATGACTATTATCTGGCACAATATTTACTCTCTCTCTCTCTCTCTCTCTCTCTCTATTGTCGAGAGAATCCGGACTATTCGAGGAGGAAAGCGGGATGATTTCCTCTCTTACAATCTTTTTGTGCCAAAGTAGTGTTCATCTCCTTTTCACACAACCATTCTTCTTAATCACTTTTTATCCGACTGGTTTTATATAAAATAACTCTCCTGTGGCGTAAAATTTTTTATTAACTATAAAAATTCGGAGGATAAAATGAAAAAGTTATTTTTATTAGTTTTGTTTCCGTTTATTACTTTTGCGCAAGAGTACTATGTTGGTGAGTTAAAGATTCAATTGATTAATACCGGAGCGTCTTGGAATGTCGTAGTGGGTTTGTGGGGATTGGGAACTAGATGGGATGAAAATTATGAGATAACTGAAGGATATTATACTATTGGAGAACGGTTGATTAATCCAAATACAGAAGGAAATTTTGACCATATCTTAGATCCTGGTAGTAATCAAGAATTTGCCATTGGTATTTACAAAGTAATTGCAAGTGAAGGTGGAGTTATAAAGGCTTACTTTTTTATGGACTGGAGGACTTCTGATTGGAGTTCGTCACTGGATGTAAATTTCAAATATGATGTCGGTAATCATAGGTTTCGAAATTGGGCTAATACAGAAACCTTTGATTTTAGTTACCAAACACTCTGGGATCTTACAGATAAATTTCTTGAAACCGATGGTCTGGAGGATTACTGGGATAATTGTTTAGTCGTTACAAATGATGCCAATAATCACCCGAGATTAGTATTTGGACCTTACTTTGAAAGTATAACAGGCACAATTACAGGATATAAGGTATATAGATCCGCTACTTATACTGTTGGGCAAGAGCCAAGCAATTTTACATTAATAGAAACTTTGGACCCGGATGAATTCATTTATGTAGATAATTCGGTTACAATCGGAAATGATTATAATGCGAAGAGCTATTATGTAACCTGTGCTTATGAAGATCCTTGGGAGAGCACTGGCGAAACCGGACCAACAAATACTGTTGAAGTTATATTGGCGCCTCCACAAAAAATTTCCTTACCAGAACAAAATCCTAAACAAGATTATACTTTTCAACTCAAACAAAACTTTCCAAATCCGTTTAACCCAACAACAATCATCAGTTGGCAATCGACTGAGGATAATTTTGTTACCCTAAAAGTCTATGATGTTTTGGGACGAGAAATTACTACTCTTGTAAATGAATACAGGCAAGCAGGAACTCATTCAGTCGAATTTAACTCTTCTGATTTACCAAGTGGAGTTTATTTGTATAGGATACAAATTGGTGATTTCACCGATTCACGAAAGCTTATGCTACAAAAATAATTAGTAACTACAAAAAGATTACGTTGTCATAATTACGTAATCTTTTTTATTTTATTATTGATCATTTATTGAAGGATTTTACTATGCGGATTCTGTTCATTATTTTATTACTTACACTATCAGTTTTCTCCCAACATCAGAACGATATTCCCTGGCCAACGCTTGCGGATAGTCCCTGGCCAATGATAAAACACGACCCGCAATTAACTGGAAGATCGCCATACAGGGGACCATTAAGACCAAACGTAATCTGGACAAAGGACATGCCTAATGGGATATTCTCAGGACCGGTAATAGGAGAGAACAACAACTTATTTTTTGGTTCTTACTATGTATTTGGAGATGAATTTTATTCATACACACCCAGTGGAAACGAGGTATGGGTTTACCAAACCGGAAATGGACGTGCTACGCAATCCGGGATAATAATTGATTCAAGCGGTACAATTTATTTTGGCTCTAGAGACAGCTGCCTATATGCCTTGAATCCCGATGGAACTTTCAAATGGAAATACAATACTTCCGGATCAATAACACAAGAAATAATTCCAAATATAGATATGCAAGGAAATATTTATGTAACAAATTTCAAATCAGCTTTAACTGATGAAGGAGAATTGTATTCAATTAAACCGGATGGAACATTAAACTGGCACATAACTTATGAAACTGGTTTTACATTTAAATCACCAACACTCTCCACAGATGGAAATACGATATATATACCTGCACGCGATTCAAATCTATATGCATTAAATCTTGACGGAAGCATAAAATGGAAATTTAGCTGTGGAAATATACCCACAGGGGTAATGGTTGATTCTAATGGTAATATTTATTTTATACCAACTGAGATACCACAATATTTATACGCACTAAGACCTGATAAAAGTATAAAGTGGAAATATTTTATTCAAGAAGTTGGTCTGTTGGACCTGTTTCCAATACCTACAATTGACAAAAATGGCAACATATATACAATAGCAATCGATACAACTGCACCTTATTGGAGAACCTTAGTTTCACTTGACTATGACGGAAACTTCAGATGGAAGTACATACTTGATGACTATGAAACAATGAATTTTTATCAGCCATTGGTATGTGATGCTGATGGGTCAGTTTATTTCGGAGATGGATGGGGATACTTTTTTTATGCTATCAATAGCAAGGGGGAACTGCTGTGGATAATGCCATTGATTGAGCAAGAACAGCAAGTGGATAATACAGCAGCGATTGCAGAAGACGGAACGCTTTATTTGGGAGTGCATAATATTTCATTAATACCCGGTCAACAAAGAACATTAATAGCTATAAGGGATACAAACTCAACCGATATAAAGGAAATAGTAGAGTCGCCGAAATACGAATTGAGTCATAACTATCCTAATCCATTTAATTCTTCAACAACAATCAGGTATGAAATAGCTGAGAGAAGTTTTGCTACAATAAAAGTATATGATGTTCTGGGAAATGAAGTAGCATCAGTGGTAAATGAAGAGAAAGCGGCGGGTAGTTATAAAGTTGAGTTTGACGCCACAGGATTGCCAAGTGGAATTTACTTCTACAAGCTTACTTCTGGGCATTTTACTGATACAAAGAAATTAATTTTACTCAAATAGTACCTACTTATTAACATTTAACCTTCGAGGTTTGCACAATATTAACAGCGGGCAACCTCGAAGGTTACATTTCGAAAATAAATATTAATTTTAAAGTCTGTTAGATTGATTTTTGATGCTGAATAATATACATTCACAGCCTTAATTTTTTTTATGATAGCAGAAAACATACAGCATCTCAGGGAGAGAATAACTGCAAAATGTTCTGAATTTAAGCGAAATCCGCAGGGAATCAAGATTATAGCAGTTTCAAAGTTCTTCGGACTAGATGCGATCAACGAAGCAAATAGACGGGGCATAACTGATTTTGGTGAGAACAAGGCTCAGGAACTCAGAGATAAGTTTGATATTCTTGGTGATAAAGTAAGCTGGCATTTCATCGGTAATCTTCAGAGGAATAAAGTAAAGTATGCTGTTAAAGCCGCAACTTACATTCATTCGGTTGATTCATCGATGCTTGCTGATGAGATAAATAATCAGGCGCAGAAAATTAATAAAGTGCAAAAGATATTGCTTGAAGTTAAAACATCATCCGAAGATTCAAAGTCAGGACTAATCACTGACACAGAAGTTTTAAGCCTGGTAAAACATTGTTCGGTTCTTTCCAATATTGAATTGGTGGGTCTTATGACGATGGCACCTTTTACAGATGATGTGGAAATTATTAGGAAAAGTTTTGTTCATTTGCGTAATTTGAGAGACAAAATTAATCAAAATGGATTTGACCTTAGAGAGCTTTCGATGGGAATGACAAACGATTATGAAATTGCAATTGAAGAAGGAGCAACAATTCTGAGAATTGGTTCGGCAATCTTTGGTCAAAGAGATACAACAAAAGACTGGAGGCAGTCATGAAACTTTCGCCGCTATTAATTAAGAAACAGGAATTCGAAAAATCGATGAGGGGATATAATGTCGATGAAGTTCAGGCATTTCTCGATAAAATTTCCTCTGAATTGGAGAAGCTGATCAACCAGAATGAACAACTGGAAAGTGAAGTTGAAAGGCTTAACCGGGAAGTAGAAGAATTTCAAAAAATTGAAAAAAAACTCCAGGACGATATCCTGAAAGCACAGGAAACTTCTGCTCAGGCACTTGATTCAGCAAAGAAACAATCAGCATTAATAATTAAGGAAGCCGAAGTCAAAGCATCGCAAATGATCCAGAATGCAGAAGAAAAGGTAAACGTGCTGCAAAATGCGATTATGACTTTGCGTGCAGAGAAGGATTTGATAATTGCAAGGTTAAGAGCAATCGTAGGAACTCAATCTAATCTGCTTGAAGGAAAAGTTAAGGATGCTGGTGAGGAACCCAAAAAAACTAAAGCTCCGGACCAAGCAGAAAAACTGGACATTGACCTTGATGACATTGTAGATAAACTTTTATAAAAATGAGTAAGCTGATTTCAAATATTAATGAGACTCTCGAAGTAATTAGAAAACATACTAACGAGAAATATCCAATCGGAATTATTCTTGGTACCGGCCTGGGTGGTTTGGTAGAAGACATAGATGTAAAATACCAAATTAGTTTTGAGGACCTTCCACATTTTCCTATTTCGACTGTTGAATCGCATCGTGGCAAACTGATATTCGGAACGATTAATGGAAAAAATGTTGTGGCAATGCAGGGACGCTTTCATTACTATGAAGGTTACACCATGCAGCAGATTGCTTATCCTGTTCGGGTAATGAAATTTCTTGGAGTTGAAACTCTGCTTGTTTCAAATGCGTGCGGAGGAATGAATCCTCAATACAGAAAAGGCGATGTTATGATTATGGCCGATCATATAAATATGCTGGGGGATAATCCACTCATTGGGAAAAATGAAGATGAGCTTGGACCAAGATTTCCTGATATGAGTGAACCATATAATTTAGAGTTGATTGAACTAGCTGAAAAAATCGCACTTGAAAATCAGATTAAAGTTCAAAAAGGAGTTTATGTTGCTGTCCCTGGACCAAATCTTGAAACAAAAGCGGAGTACAGATTTCTCAGGGAGACAGGTGCAGATGTAGTGGGAATGTCAACTATTCCTGAAAACATAGTTGCAAATCATATGGGGATGAAAGTTCTGGGAATAAGTATTGTAACAGATGAATGTTTCCCGGATTCTCTCAAACCTGTAAATGTTGAGGAGATAATTGCGACTGCAGTGCAGGCTGAACATAAAATGACATTAATTATGAAAGAATTAATTAAGAGGCTAAAATGAAAAAATTATTTACTTCATACAATGTTCCTGTTCTGTTGGGAATATTAATCTTCGCCTCTGATTTTCTGAATACTTCTCTTTTCAACTTTGGCGACAGAAATTTTGCTGTCTGGTTTGTGCTTTCGATATTGTGTTTTGCCTGTGGCTGGTACATAAACAAGTCGTTAGGATGGCAGCTCGGAGGAAGGGTAGTTTTTGCGGTTATCGTTTCAGTAACGATCATAAGTATTGCTATCATTGTTTTCTTTAATGAATATTTTGCAACGTTTGAAGTGCTTACCGAAAATCTCATACTTTTCAGTTTGCGCAACATCACTCTTGGTGCGATGGGAATTTTTGGAATGGCAATCCAGGAAGTTGTAAGCGGCGAGAAAGAAGCTCTTATTCTAAGAGAGAAAGTTAAAGTGCTTGAAGCAACTGCAGCAGATTCAAAAAAGGAAGCTGAATTATTATTAAAAGAAGCATCATTAAAAGCAGAAAAAATTATCAATGATTCAGAAGCAAACGCAAAAAATACAATACTAAAAAAAGAACGCATCGAACAGGAATTAAAAGACTTCATACAGATTGAAAGAGAATTAATCAAAAGGTATGAAGACCTTAAATAAGATTTACTATGTATAAGCAGGGTTTAGAAAAAATAAAATATCCGGAAACTGAACAGAATATTCTGAAATTCTGGAAAGAGAAAAAAATCTTCGAGAAGAGTGTTGAGTCTCGTTCACCGGATAATTCATTTACTTTTTATGAAGGACCTCCAACTGCAAACGGAAAACCGGGTATCCATCACGTGATATCGAGAGCAGTAAAAGATATCATATGCAGATATAAAACGATGCAAGGCTATCGGGTTGAAAGAAAAGCTGGTTGGGACACTCATGGTCTTCCTGTTGAAATAGAAGTTGAAAAAGCTCTCGGTATTAAAAATAAAAGCGAAATTGCCACGTTTGGTGTAGAAAAGTACAACCAGGCTTGTCGTGATTCTGTTTTCACTTATCTCGACCTTTGGGAAAAGATGACCGAAAGGATGGGCTACTGGATTGATTTAAAGACAGCTTATATAACCCTGACAAACGAATATATTGAATCAGTTTGGTGGGCACTCAAAACTCTTTTTGAGAAAGGTCTCATTTATAAAGATTACAAAATCGTCCCGCAAGATCCAAAATCTGAAACTGTTCTTTCGATGGCTGAGCTTGCGCTTGGATACAGGGAAACCAAGGACCCTTCTGTTTATGTTTTATTCAAACTAGTAAATAAAGATGAATACTTTCTGGTCTGGACGACTACTCCCTGGACTTTAATTTCGAATGTTGCTCTTGCAGTTGGATCTGATGTTGATTATGTAAAAGTTCTGAACAAAGAAAAGAAAATAATCCTTGCAAAAGAACTGCTTTCAACTCTTGATGGTGAGTATGAAATTCTTGAGGAGATAATAGGTAAAGATTTAGAGCATATCGAATATGAGCAATTACTTCCTTATGTAAAACCTAACAAAAAAGCTTTCTATGTTTGTCTTGGTGATTTTGTAAGTACGGATACCGGTTCAGGAATCGTTCACATGGCTCCTGCTTTTGGCGCTGATGATTATGACCTCTCAAAAAAATATAATTTGCCGATGCTTCAACCTGTTGACAGAGGCGGTAGATTTACTTCTGAAGTTTCTGACTATGTAGGTCAATTTGTTAAAGATGCTGACAAAGAGATCATTGCCAAACTAAAGGCTGAAGGCAAGCTTTATAAAAAAGAAACAATTACTCATACTTATCCTTTTAGCTGGCGGAATCAGGATGTGCCGGTTATTTATTATGCCCGCGAATCGTGGTTCATTAGAACAACAAGTGTTGCAAAACGAATGATCGAATTGAATAAAACTATCAATTGGCAACCGCCCGAAGTCGGCGTCGGCAGATTCGGCAACTGGCTTGAAGAAAATAAAGACTGGGCTCTATCACGAGACAGATTCTGGGCTACTCCGCTTCCTATCTGGCTTAGCGATGATGGTGATTCATTTGCTGTCGGAAGTATTGAAGAATTGAAAAAAGGTTTCATCATTGATAATGATGAAAGAATTCCGGTCAGCGAAATCGATAACATTGATTTACACAAACCGTTTGTTGATAAAGTTATTTTCGAGAAAAACGGAAAGGTTTATAAAAGAACTCCCGAACTGATTGATGTTTGGTTTGATTCAGGTGCAATGCCATTTGCTCAGTATCATTATCCATTTGAAAACAAAGAATGGTTTGAGAAAAAAGCTTTCCCTGCCGATTTTATTTGCGAAGGAATTGATCAGACTCGGGGATGGTTTTACACTATGCACGCAATTGCTACAATGCTTTTTGATAACGTTGCCTATAAAAATTTAATTGTAAACGAATTGATTCTTGATAAGAATGGAATGAAGATGTCAAAGACGAAAGGCAACACAGTTGATCCTTTTGTGCTTTTTGATAAATATGGAGCCGATGCAACCAGATGGTATCTTGTTACAAACAGTCCTCCATGGAGACCAACACTTTTTGATGAAGAAGGATTGCTTGAAGTTCAACGGAAATTTTTTGGAACACTGCTGAACACTTATGCTTTCTTTGCACTTTATGCAAACATAGATAAGTTTGAAAACAATAAACCTTCTGTTCCGCTTTCTAAAAGAGAAGAGATTGACAGGTGGGTCCTTTCGAAGCTTAACTCGCTGGTTAAAAACAATACCAGGTTAATGGATCAATATGAAGTGACTAAGGCCGCGAGAGCTATTTCTGATTTTACTATTAATCATCTTTCAAACTGGTATGTAAGAAGATGCAGAAGAAGATTCTGGAAATCCGAAATGAATGAGAACAAGCTTGCGGCTTACCAAACGCTGTATGAATGTCTGGTAACAATTTCGAAGCTGATTGCTCCTTTTACTCCATTTCTTGCTGAAGAGCTCTTTCAAAATTTGAATTCAGTTACGAAGAATGAACAGATTGAATCAGTTCACTTAGCTGATTTACCTGAAACAGGCGAGATTAATATTGAACTTGAAC
Source organism: Ignavibacteria bacterium (assembly GCA_029863735.1). Next base: position 13,700 of record JAOTUT010000001.1, on the reverse strand, counting down.
TGAAGATGGATGTTGCTCAACATGTAGTTTATCTTGTGAGAACAATAAGAGCAAAATCAAATCTAAAAGTCAGACAACCGTTGAAAAAACTAATTGTTGTTGTTGATAAAAGTATGAAAGATGCACTCTCGAAGACGAAAGATGTGATACTTGAGGAAGTGAATATCAAAGAACTGGAAATACTTGATGATGATTCTACTCTGGTTCATAAATCTGCAAAAGCAAATTTTAAAATCATTGGACCAAAGTTTGGAAATAAAGTAAAATCTGTTGCAGAACGAATAAAGAATTTTAGTTCTTCAGAGATTAGTTTACTTGAAAAAGGGGACCCTGTTGAAGTTGATCTCAATGGAGAGAATTTATCAATAACGCTTGATGATGTTGAAATATTAAGTGAACAGATTTCCGGTTGGATTGTTGGGAGTGAAAACGGAGTTACTGTTGCAGTTGATACAGCACTTTCTCCTGATCTTATTTCGGAAGGATTGGCAAGAGAATTTGTCAATAGAATTCAGAATATGAGAAAGGATGCAGGATATCAGGTTACGGATAAAATTAGTATCGAATTTTCAGGAAATTCCGATATTGTATTTGCAATTAATTCTTTTGCGAATTACATTTCTGTTGAAACTCTTGCCAAAGAAATCGAAAACAAAGAAGAACTTGAGGGAGGATTTTTGCAGGATTGGAAAATCGGCGGGGATGATATCAAAATTAAAATAGAAAAAGTAAGTATTTAATTATAGGAGTAAATCAAAATGGCTAAAAAAGTTGTAAAGAAGTCAGTCAAAAAGAAGACAGCTAAAAAATCTGCAGTTAAGAAAACTTCAGCAAAAAAAGTTGCGGTTAAGAAAGTTGCTGTAAAAAAATCTGTAAAGAAAAAAGCTGCAGCAAAGAAACCAATGAAGAAAACTTCTGCATCTAAAAAATCAAAATCCAAAAGCAGTGTTTCAAAAAAGGAAGTTAAACCAATACGAAAAGCTGTGAAAGCTGTTTCTGCTAGGAGGGCGAAAGTCTCCAGACACAAAGCAGAAGTTAAGGTTGAAGATATTGTTGAATCACGAAATAAGGCAATGCACAAGATAAAAGGTTACGGCAAAAGAGAACTTGAACATTTCAGGCAGATTATTCTTGACAAAAGAGATGAAATAATTGAACAGCTTCAAAATCTCAAGGAGCAGATGCTCGATCCAACCACAGGAGAATATATAAATGAAAATTCACCATATTCGTTGCATATGGCTGAACAGGGAACCGATGCAATGGAAAGAGAAAAAACTTTCCTTTATGCACAAAGAGAAAATAAATTTCTTGGATATCTTGAAGATGCATTGAAGAGAATTGAAGCAGGAACGTACGGTATATGTGTCGAATGTATTGATGAACCACAACATCTTTGTGAAACTTGTCCTTTAATTCCAAAGGAGAGACTTGAAGCCGTACCGCATAGCCAGCACTGCTTGCCAATTAAGCAAAGACAGGAAAAAAAGTAATTATCAATTGTTTAGTAAACATGCGTGGCTAAATCTTGAAAATTATTTTTCTTTCATTAATTCTTTTTCTGATAGATCAGATTAGCAAAATAATTGTCAGGGGATTCAGCTCTCCATTGTTCAACATAAATCTTAATGGGCTTTATCCCGGGGAAAGCAAACCATTAATTCATAATGTTTTACATATCACTCTGGTCGAAAATCCTGGTATAGCCTTCGGAATTGACCCGGGTGAATCATTAAGGGATCTGATTTTAATTATAACAATTCTCACTTGTATCGGTTTTTTTGTCTATCTGATGTTTGCAAAGAAAGCTGATATAAAAACCAGAATTGCAATTGCTCTTATACTTGGCGGTGCTGCAGGAAATTTATTTGATAGAATTTTCTATGGCATCATTTATAACTATGCGCCACTGTTTCAGGGTAATGTAGTAGATTTTCTTGATGTGAGATTTTTCAGACTTTTTTTATTCGATAACATTCATGGTAACTATGTGTTTAACTTTGCAGATGTAAGTATTCTTTCAGGAGTTTTTCTTCTTATATATTTGATACTTAGTAGTAAAAGACAGAAAAACGCTAAAGATTTGATACCACAACTCGTTGATGAAAGTGAGGATTCCAATTGAAAGTATTGTACCTGACTCTTGCTGTAATAATCACCGATCAGATTTCAAAGTTTTACATTAAGGGAATTTCTATCCCGTTACTGAATTTAAAGTTTGACGGCATGTATTTAGGAGAATCTATTCAGATACTTGGTGACTTTTTCAAAATAACCTTTACCGAAAATCCAGGAATGGCATTTGGATTTGACCCGGGATCAGACTTCAAACTTTTCATTTCGGTTTTTTCTTTAGTAGCTAGCATCGGCTTGCTGATCTATCTATTTACTGTTCGAAATAAATCCTTGAGCCTGAAAATAGCTATTGCACTTATACTTGGTGGTGCTGTGGGTAATGTTATTGATAGAATGTTTTACGGATTAATTTATGACTACGCACCAATTTTCTACGGTAAAGTTGTTGATTTCTTTGATTTTGATTTCTTTAACTTTTCAATTTTTGGAAGAAGTTATGACAGGTGGCCTATATTTAACATTGCCGATGCTGCTGTTTCAATTGGAGTTTTAATACTTTTAGTATTCTACAAGCAACATGAAACCGAAGATAAAAAGATCGTGGAAGTTCATCCAGCCAGTAATGAACTAGACGATTCAGGAAAAATAAATCCCGTGACTGATGTACCTGAAAGTTTAAATAAACCGTCTTCGAATAAATTAAATAATGAAATGAATGATGGTGAAGCTGATAAAGGAAAAGAAATATCGGTTTGAAGTTCCCGATGGGAAAAAGAAAGAACGACTTGATCTCTTTCTCACTCATGCAATTGAAAATGCAACCCGCTCCAAAGTTCAAAAACTTATCGAAGCAAATCTGGTAAAGGTTAATGGCATTGTAGTTAAAGCAAACTATCAGATTAAGCCTTCAGATATAATAGAAGCTGTCTATCCAATAACACCACGACCCGAAGATACAGAACCTGAAGATATTCCGCTTGATATTGTTTATGAAGATGATTATTTGCTTGTTATTAATAAACCAGCTGGAATGGTTGCGCATCCTGCCTATGCTAATTACACAGGCACTCTTGTAAATGCACTTCTTCATCATACAAAAAAACTTAGTGAATTAAATGAGCCCGGCAGACCAGGAATAATTCATCGACTTGATAAAGAAACAAGTGGACTTCTGGTTGTTGCCAAAGATGATTTTACTCACGCAAAGATTGCGGAGCAGTTTAGCAAGAGAACAGTTGAACGTGAATATCACGCTGTTTGTTGGGGAAAGTTTAAGGAACAAAAAGGAGAGATTACTTTTAATATTATTAGAAGCAAAAAAGATAGAAAAAAATTTTCAACAAGTGAAACCGAAGGAAAAACAGCTTTGACTTTATATGAAGTTATTGAGGAATTTGATTTTACAACTTACCTGAAAATAAATTTGAAAACAGGAAGAACTCATCAGATCAGAGTTCATTTATCTGCAATCGGAAAACCCGTATTTGGTGATCTGACCTATGGCGGAATACAAGTAAACTTTGGTTCACATCAGCCAAAAATTAAGGCAAGAGTGCAGAATCTTCTCGACATAATGCCGCGGCAAGCTTTGCATGCAAAAACCGTGGGTTTTTACCATCCTAATTTGAAAAAGAAGATGTTCTTTAATTCCGAATTGCCTGATGATATGATATTATTAATTGAAAAGTTGAGAGCAAACTCAGATTAAAAATCATCATGCATTTGTTATATTTCTAAACAAATTTATTTCTTTATTATCAATCCAATGTTGAAATTATATAACACGATTACAAGGAAAGTAGAAGATTTTGTCCCGCTAAATCCACCTAATGTTGGAATGTATATCTGCGGTCCTACCGTTTATGATTATTTCCATATTGGCAATGCCCGAACATTTATAATGGCTGACATTATACGAAAGTATCTTGAGTATAAAGGATATACTATTAAATATGTTATGAACCTGACTGATATTGATGACAAAATCATAAAAAAATCTATTGAAGAAAAAATTCTTACCAGCGAAGTTGCAAAAAAGTATTCAGATGCATTTTTTGAAGACATTAAGCAATTGAGAATTAAACCTGCAACTATATACCCCAGAGCTACTGATAATATTGATGAAATTCTGGGAATGATAAAAACTCTTATTGATAATAGTGCTGCTTATAATGTTGATGGAAATGTTTTCTATAATGTTTCATCATTCAAACAATATGGCAAGTTAAGCGGAAAAAAAATTGATGAACTTGAAGTGGGTGCCAGAGTTGAAGTAATGGAAGAAAAACAGAATCCACTGGATTTTGCTCTCTGGAAAAAATCAAAAGAAGGTGAGCCTTTCTGGGCAAGTGAATGGGGAAATGGAAGACCTGGATGGCATATAGAATGTTCAGCAATGAGTTGCAAACATCTTGGGGAAACTTTTGACATACATGCTGGTGGTAACGATTTGATTTTTCCTCATCATGAGAATGAAATAGCTCAAAGTGAGGCTGCAACAAAAAAACCATTTGTTAAATACTGGCTTCATTTTGGATTCCTGAATATCAATAAAGAAAAAATGTCTAAGTCACTCGGCAACTTCTTTACTGCCCGTGATGTGTTGAAAAAGTATTCTGCCGAAGCAATACGGTTGTTCTTTGCGCAGGCACATTACAGAGGTCCGGTTGATTTCAATGACGATCTTCTCGACTCTGCTGAAAAAGGATTGGAGAAATTAAAAAACATTCAATTAACTATTAATTCAGTACTAACTAAAGACAAATCTGAAGGTATTAACCCGGAATTTGATTTTGAGATTTTTGAAAAGCGTTTCACGGATGCACTTGATGACGATTTTAACACACCGCAGGCAGTTGCTGTAATTTTTGATTTTGTAAAGGAAGTCAACAGAACCATTGCGGATAAGGAAAATTTGAATCTTAATTTTTATATTACTGTTAAGAATTATTTAATTAATACTGCTGAGAATGTGTTGGGAATAATGTCTTTTGAGGAAAAAGAAGTGAAGCAGGATTCTTATCTTGAAAATGAACTTGTAAAAATCTTGATTGATATAAGATTGAATGCTAAAATTGTAAAGAATTTTCAATTAGCAGATGACATCAGGAAAAAATTAAATGGACTTGGTATTACATTAAAGGATACAAAGGATGGCACCGAATTTTTCAGACGCTTATAGTATGTAAAAAATAGATCGTTAAGGAGAACGTGATGCAAAAAAAAGGGACTGGGTTATCTTCGGTACTATATATCGAAGACGATAGTATGAACTGGGAAATAGTCAATATGTTTTTAAAAGGCTATTATCAGTTAGATACTGTGTCTGAATCATCCGAAGCAATGGAAAAGATTCATGCAAATAAATATGCAGTTATTTTGCTTGACATTAGTCTTGGTAAGGGAACAAGCGGATTAGAACTCGCCAAAGAAATTAAGAAATTAACAAACTACCAGGATGTTCCAATCATTGCAGTGACTGCACACGCTTTGAGAGAGGATGAAAACCGGATACTGAAAGGTGCCTGCACTCATTATGTAGCCAAACCATTCACCAAGAAAACTTTACTGGATACTCTTAAGAAAGCGTTGCCAAATTAATTTTAGACATTGAAAATATTGCCGCTGCCAAGAATAAGATTTGAATCTAGCTTTTGTTTTATCCTGAACATTTCATCAATGACTTTCTTACCATACATTTCGTAGAGGAGTGCTTTCTTATTCTTACCAACTCCGTGTTCTGCTGCAAATGTTCCCCCTGTCTTGATCGCTGAAATACACATATCCTGATAGAGTTTTTTTGCAGTTTCAAATTCGGTAGCATTTTTTGGAAGCATGTTTAAATGTATGTGAGAATTTCCGAAATGACCATAAATAACGTAATCTAATCCTGCTTTGTTTACATCATTCTTAAGCTGGAAATAGAATTTTTTTAGTTCAGTATCCGGAACAGCAAAATCAGTTCCCAACTTTCTAAAATTTCGTGATGATATGAATTCATTAACCTTTGCTGAAATTCTATGTCTGAATTCGATAAACTGAGCTTTGTCCTTTTCGTTCATTGCAATCCAGGAATTACTAAGATCGCCGTTGTGTTTTTCAATTAAAGCTATCCACAATTCAGTAATCTGGTTGCTTGATATTTCATCCAGTTCCTGTTCAAACCAAACTGCTGATTTTGCATCTGCTGGAATATTAGGGAAATCATCCCGCAAAAAATCGAGCGCAAATTTATCAAAGTATTCAAGTGCAAGTGCATCAATTGAAGCAGATAATCCTGTTTTTCTTGTAATGTATGATTCATTTCTTGAAGCCTCAATGAAATTCAGCCCATCATCCTCGGAATTAAAAAATATAACAGCTGAGAGAACATTTTCAGGAGCATTAAGTAATTTTAATTTAAGCTTTGTAATAACTCCCAGCGTTCCTTCCGAGCCGATGAATAAATCGATAACATCCATATTTTCTTTGCAGTAATATCCTGTGGTGTTTTTAGTGGGAAGAATTTTTAATGATGGAATTAATAATTCTATCTTTTTTCCGCTCGCTGTTATGATCAAAAGGGCATCTTTCTTTGCGAAGTTTTGTCCTCTCTCCAGAATTAGCAGTTCACCTGTTGGAAGAACAATTTCAATTCCAAGCACAAAATCTCTTGTTGGACCGTATTTAAAAGTTTTCGAACCAGATGCATTAGTTGCGACGGTTCCACCTAAAAAACAATTAAGCTCGGTTGGGTCTGGAGGATAGTAAAGTTTTTTTGGTTTGAGTTCACTTAAAAAATTAGAGAGAATTACTCCTGGTTCAACAACCGCAAACTTTTCTTTTTGATTTATTTCTAAAATTTTATTCAGCTTTTCAGTTGATAGTACAATCCCACCCGATGGCACACTCCCGCCAGCTAAACCGGTTTTATTTCCACAAACTGTAACTTTTAATTTTTCAGCATTTGCCCGTTTAAGAGTTGAGATTATTTCATCAGTATTTTCAGGATAAACCACAGCATCACAATAACCCTTTGTGTTGGATGCATCTTTAAGATAATCCTGAATTTCATTCTGTTCTGTTTTTGTAATCATTCTTGATGGTTTTTATAAAGATTATTTTCCAGATCTTTCAATGCACGTAGATAAAATTCCAACAAAATTTCCTTATCATTTATTTCATTGGCGGAATCAAATTTAGCAGAATGCTGAACAATTTTAAATAATTTTTCAACTCCTGCTTTTATGTTCATCAGCGGGAAAGAAGTATCCCGCAAATGATGTATGAACTTAAGTGTTTCAAACGCATCAAACCAATTCTTTCTCTGGTATTCAAGCTGTTTGACTGATTTGCTGTTTTCAAGAATCTTCTTCCAATCATTGCTGAATCCCCGGCTTTCAAGAAAGTTGTATAAATCCGGATGAATTTTTTTAACCTCTTTGGTAATAACATCCGGATTTAATAATAGTTCAGAATTATAAATTGTTAACCACTCCTTAAGGACAAGATAAACTTCAGGATCATAAAGCAAGATGTCTTTTTTATTGGATGAAAAATCAGCCATGCTTCTTCCTGTACCGAAAGGTACGCGCCATGATTCCCTTGCCGAGAGTTTCACTTTTGTTGAAGTGATTTTATTTATTGTATAGTGCTTCGCTAATTTTTGAAGGAAGTAAAAATCTTCAGCGGCTTTTTTGGTATTCATCCCACCAATTTTAATGTAGGCTTCGTGATCGCAAATAACAGTTGAACCAATAGTGTGAAAAGCATAAGGTGATTCAGCAAAAAGAAGTCCTGCAACATAATGTCTTAAGAATATTTCGTAAGTAAGAATAGCAGTTTTATAAATATCATTGTCCGGGAGATTGTGCTCAAATTCGACGGTGGCTGCAGAGACATTTGGCTGATGGAAGTAATGCTCTATTTCAGAAATGTAATTTTCCGCAACCAGACAATCAGCGTCAAGAGATATTATTATTTTCTTAGCACCGATTGAGTAATTAAAAACCCGAAGGGCTGTATCCATACCAATTTTTCTTGCTAATCCAACACCAGCGTTTGTCTCATCAAACTTTTTCCCTTCAGAAGCCGCATCAATTAAACCGATTCTTATCCCGGATTCGAGTATTTGTGTTGAAAACTGATCAATGGATTGATTTTTTATCAATGCTCGCAGGTATTCTAAGCTGTATTTATTATCAGCTTTTACCTCGGGATCAGAAGACATAGAATTATTGACAACAAAAATCATCAGCGACTTTTGCAAATATAATTTTGGATTCCGAGCCAGTGATGATAAAAGCAGCTTTATATTTTCGAACTCACAAATTGCAGGAATAACTATAACAGTTTCTATCTCCGGAACTTCATTCCATTCAAGATACCATTGCTTGTAAGATTTGTTCTCAAGGTATTCAGCTACCTTATTTTGAGAAGCTATCTGCATTGCCCAACTTGCTATTTACAAAGTTTCTGATTTCAGTATAGCTATCTGGAGGAAACCAATTAATTATAACACCTTCTCTTTCCATTTTTCTAAACCAGGTAATCTGCCGTTTTGAAAAATTATGAATCGCACTGTTTAACTTCTGAAACATATCATTATAATTTAATTTGTCGTCAATGTAGAAGGAAACAAATTTGTATTCTAATCCAAAGTAATTTAGCTTATAAAGAGACACTCCTTTACGGATCAATTCTGAAACCTCTTCGATCATTCCGTTAGCCAATCTATGTTTTAATCTTTCGGTAATACGATGCTTTGTTTCTTCGCGGTCTGGTTTGATTCCAATTGTTAGCGAATTTAATTCAGGGGAAATTGGATTATTGTTTTTCCTTGATCTCTCAATCAATATTGCCTGTATTACTCGATCTTTGTCCTTGAAATCAGTTACGTTGTGCTGTTTTGGTTTTAATTTTAATAACATTTCCTTCAGTTGATTAAAAGTTAAGGAATATAATTCTTCCCGCTCAGCATCATCAATTTCAGGTAGATCGTATGATTGTAAAATGGCACTGATGTACAATCCTGTACCGCCGACAAGAACCGGCAATTTGTCTTTTTTTCTGATCTCTTCGAATGAAGATAAAAAGTCTTTTGTAAACCTGAATAGAGTATACTCTTCAATTGGTTCTACTATATCAATGAGATGATAGTTAATATTAAATTTTTGAAATTCAATCAGGTCTTTCCCGGTTCCAATATCCATCCCTCTATAAACCTGTCTTGAATCAGCAGAGATTATTTCGCCGTTAAAGTCTTTAGCAAGTTGAGATGCAATATTGGTTTTACCAGATGCGGTGGGACCTAAAATAGTGATCAGATCAAAGGGCATAGTGAAGAAAAATAATTAGCAGATTTGGCTGCTTACCGGGCCACTGGCAAGGTGATTTTGAAAGTTGAGCCAACCCCTTTAATACTTTCAATTTCCACTTGCCCTGAATGTGCAATGATAATTTTTTTAGCAAGAAGTAGATGAACTTCATCGTCTTTTATTTTTTCTTTATAATAAAAATAATCAAGAATTTCTCCTTCAGGGAAAGCTATAAAACCCTTACCTTCATTCTGAATGGAGACAGAAATTGAATCTCCAATTAATTCAGTACTAAAGTAAATTCCATCACCTTTTCTGGAATCTGCAACGGATGCTTTGATAAACTGTAATATGGCGGTATAAAGTTTTGAACGATCTATATTAACAACTGCTCCATCGCCAATCTTCTTAAACAATTTAACTTCCATCGTTTCACAATACTCAGAAAGCAACTCCAGGACATCATCAATAAATTCGTTGAAATGTATTTTATTGTCTGTAAGAATAATTTCATCTACAAGCACTTTTAATATTGAATCGGTAATATCAATTACAGATGCAGCCTGTTTTTGAATCATTCTGATTAAATCATCAGTATCCTGTGGAAGATTTTTAGAGCTCAATATTTTTGTGTAGCTATCTATTATTTCAATTGGAATATGAATTTCCTTCGTAAGTATCTCACTAAGTTTCTTACCTGAATTTAGTTTTTCTTTGTTTACCATCTCCTCGAGAGTTTTAGTCCGGCTTATCGCAGTTTCCATTTGTTTGCTGATCATAGTAAGATACCAAATTTCATCCTCGGTAAATTTGATATTATCTCTTGCAGTTTGCAATACAGCAATGGTTTCACCCGAGTCATTTATAATTGGAAAGTAAAGAATCCGTTTTAGCCTTGAAGGACCTGGTTGATCTATTTTAGGATTAAAGTTGCTGTCCTCAGTTGGTCGATCATAATTAATAGGATTTTTTTGGATTGCACATATTCCTGTTAAGCCATCACTGAGTTGAAAATATTCATTCTTCGTTTTACCGTCTTGGGAGACGAGTTTGTACATCTTTAAAAGTTTTTCGTCTATAAATATGAGATCAGCACTTTCAGAGTTGGTAAGATCTTTAAGTGCTTGTTTAGTGTTTTGAACAAGTTCAGTTATACTTATTCCACTGTAAATTCTGCTAAGTGCCCAAAATATTCTTCTAACTATTTCTCTGTTTATACCTGTCTCGAGAGTTTCCGGGCTGGCTTTTTCTACAAGCTTCAAATTAGCAAGTTGTGTCTCTATTGGTTTCGATTCGTCGGGTGACTCTATGTTCTCCTGAATAGGATCTAATGTTGGTTCTTTCTCTTCGTTAGGTACTTCTATATCCTCTTCAGGAATTTGTGTGTTTATTTCTTGTAATTCTTCAAGTGCCTCTTCGAGCTCCAAGTTCTCCTCAGGTGCGTTGATTTCTTCATCTTCAATTGACATTTCAATTGATTCAAGATCAGGAAGATGCTGCTGGGTAAGGACCGGTGGCGGAGCTTTTTCATCTTTCCCTTCCTCTTTCTTTTTACTTCTGCTGGAAAACATACGGAAACTCACAGGCCTGTCTCTCTCTGCAATATTAAATTTTCGGTCGCCATCAAAGGATGATTCCGGTAGTTTGAACTCTCCAAAATTTTTCAGATTCTCTTCTATCATTGAATTTTTCTTGATTACTTTGTCGAGCAAGGTTTTATCTATTCTATAATAATGCAGTTTGCTGAAAGCCATTGCAGACGAGTTTCTTTTTGTTTCTTCGACAAGCTCTTTTTCACCGAAGAAGTCATTCTGAATTTTAGTGGCGACATAACTATGAGATGGGAATTTTACTTTTACCTCTCCTTTAATAATGAGATAAATTGAATTACTAACATCACCTTTTCTGTAAAGTATTTCTCCTTCTTTTGCTTCCTTAAAATCCTTCTGATCAAAGAAAGAGGCTAAAACAGATTCTTTTACACCAGTGAAAAGTCTGTTATGCTTAATTTCCCGGATTGATGTATGTAATGGCATAAATTAAATAAACAATATCAAATTATTAAGTAAATATAAAACTAGGTATCTGCTTATAAAAGTGCAAAAATAAACTAATAACAATGCCAAAGTTGTGAGTAACATAATAATAAAATCATTAGTTTTGAATCCTAAATTACCCATAATCATCTTACGGATGGAAGAAAAACAACTTATTGAAAAAGCGCAATCCGGCGATAAACATGCTCTTGCGGAGTTAGTGAAGAAATACGAGCAAACCATTTATAATTTTTCTTTCAAAATTTGCCGTGATAAAAATTACGCTGAACAAATAATGCAGGAAACATTTTATAGCATGGTGAAATCTTTGCATCAGTTTGACCATAACTCAAAATTATCTACGTGGCTTTACAGAATAGTAGCCAATCATTGCCTGATGATGGCTCGTAAGTTAAAAAGCCGTTCATTCGTTTCGCTTGATAACGAGGACAATCTTTTTGAGGAAAAATTTGCAGCAGATTGGAATAGAATTCCATATAAGGAAACAGAAAACGAGGAGTTAAAAAGTATTCTGGATAAAGCAATCCAAAATCTATCTCCGGATTACAGAGTGGTCTTTTTATTACGTGATGTTGAAGGGCTATCAACCGAGGAAACTGCCCAGGTGACTGAGTTATCTATTCCGGCAGTCAAATCAAGACTTCACAGGGCGAGAGCATTTTTGAGGAAAGAAATTAACGAGGCATTCAGCAGATGAAAAAAGAAAAGATAACATGTAAAGAAGTGATGAAGCATGTCTGTGAAAGCCTGGGCGAAAGTCTCAACGATGAAAAATGTCTTGATGTAAAAAATCATCTTGATGCCTGTCCACACTGCAGGGAATACTTTAAGTCAGTGGAGATCACAATTGAATGTTACAGAAAGTATAACGTTGAGGTCCCGGAAGAAGCGCACGATCGGCTTATGAAGATGTTGGGTTTGGAGGAGTAAATAATTTATATAATTTAGTCACAAGGAGAAAAATACCAATTTATGAATATAAGTGTTCGGATTGCGACACAAAATTTGAAATGCTTCACAAATCAGTAGAAAATCAAGAAGATTTAAGTTGCCCCAATTGCAATTCGAGCAAAAATAAAAAATTGTTTTCATCATTCAGTTCCTCAAATAATTCAGATTCTTATTTCTCAGCAGGAGATTGTGCTTCCGGTCAATGCCAAACACCAGTTGGGGGTTGCTCATCAGGATTATGTGGACTAAACTAATGCTTCAACAATCATTAATTTCAATTATCTTTTTTCTTTATTTACTTCCTGTATTTGCCCAGGATATTGAAAAGAAGACAATAAGCATTGATGAATTAAAAGGAAGAATTAATTCTGATTCTACCCTGGTTATTTTGGATGTCCGTACTCCAGAAGAATTAGCAGGACCCCTTGGAAAGCTTGATAATGTAATAAATATACCTGTTCAGGAACTTGAGGGAAGAATATCTGAACTTGATGAGTTTAGAGACATGGAAATTGCCGTGATCTGCAGAACTGGAAGAAGATCAGCAACTGCCACAGATATTTTGATTAAAAGTTGTTTTAATGCAAAAAATGTTGGTGGTGGAATGCTTGAGTATAGGTCTAAAACTGAAAATAGTTCAAATCCCAAAGAATAGTGTCTAAAATTTCCTTTCTTCAAAGCATTGTTCTAAGAGCCGTCTAGATATGTTCCAAAAATTGTTGAATAGATATATTCTAAATCTGTATTGCTCTGATCCGATCAATTGTTTTTCGTTATTTTTTTATCCATAATTTTGAAAAATATTTAGTTATTAAAAAATGACTTCATATTTTCAGAGTTATTTAGTTTGTTCGTAATGTAAAATGAATTAGTTTTGTTTTTAGTGTTTTAGCGAAATATTTTTTAATGATTTAGTTAGAACATTTTTGTGTAGAATCATTAACGAAATTCAGGAGTAATAAACAGAAAATTTATACTGCAGCTCAAAGAATTAAATCCCCATTGTTTAAAATTATAATTTAAGGTTAATTTTTTAAAAGAGATTAACCTATACTGGCAGTATTAAACTTCTACTCCACTTCCTTATGGTTCTTTACGTATTAGTCAGACATTTTGAATCTGATAATTTTCCGGTTAGGAAAAAATTATTAACTAATAACTGAATTTCTTTAAGTTTTGAAAGAATGTTTAAAAGGAGCCTCTTATGAAAATAGTTGCACAAATTTTTCTTTCCTTATTAATTATCTCTAACCAGTTAGTGTTTGCAGGAACAACAGGAAGGCTTACTGGTAGGATTACCGATGCTGCTAGTGGTGAGCCT
>JAOTUT010000091.1 GCA_029863735.1 Ignavibacteria bacterium | reverse complement strand
GAAAGCAGAAATTCACCGAATGCAGGATCGAGAGTAAAACCGTGAACACCTGTCCCTACAGTGTAAACAAGCATCGTACTTGAGCCATATACTACATAACCGGCAGCAACCTGGTTAATTCCGGCTTGAAGACAATCTTCCATTGTACCTGGTCCATCACCCCTTGAAACTCTTCTGTAAATAGAGAAAATAGTTCCAATACTGATGTTTGCATCAATGTTTGATGAACCATCCAGAGGATCAAACAGAAGTACATATTTACCTATGTTAAACTGTTGTGGAATCTTTATTATATCTTCCTCTTCCTCTGAAGCCATTACACAAAGATGTCCGCCATGATCCATTGCTTTGATCAACATATCATGTGCAAGCATATCAAGCTTTTTGACTTGTTCTCCATGAATATTGCTATCCCCTGTAAAACCGATAATATCTACCAGTCCAGCTTTGTTAACTTCCAGAGAAATTACTTTTGCTGCGAGTGAAAGATCCTGCAATAGTTTTGACAGTTCACCAGTTGCACCTTTGTACTTCTCTTGTTCTTCAATGATGTGACGACCGAGGGTCATAAATTGTGTTGCGCCCATTTTTCTCTTCTCCCTTCTAGTAAATGAATTCAGGAAGCCAGAATTTCCTGATCTTTATATTGAAGCTGGTATAATTTATAATAAATTCCCTTTTTTGCAAGCAGTTGCTGATGATTTCCTGTTTCTCTGATCTCGCCCTTGTGCAAAACGATAATTTTATCAGCATTTTGTATTGTCGAAAGACGATGAGCTATCACGATGGCTGTCCTGTTCACCATCAGTTTTTCTATTGCCTCTTTAATAAGAAGTTCAGTTTCAGTATCAATACTTGAAGTAGCTTCATCAAGTATTAGTATTTTGGGATTGTAAGCCAGAGCTCGTGCAAATGAAATCAGCTGCTTCTGGCCAACGCTAAGTGTTGCTCCGCGTTCTTTTACTTCTTCACCATACTTTTGAGGAAGGTCTGCAATAAATTTATCTGCACCAACTATCCTTGCAGCTTCCAATATTCTTTGGTCACTTATCTCATCATCACTCAAATTAATATTTGATTTGATACTGCCCGAAAATAAAAAGACATCTTGTAGAACCATTGATATGTGTTTTCGCAATTCACGCTTATCAAGCTTTTCGATATTAACACCATCAAGAAGTATTTCTCCCTTGTTGATATCGTAGAATCTGGTAAGAATATTTATTATACTCGTCTTGCCTGCACCAGTGTGCCCAACGATTGCTATTCTTTCTCCGGGATTAATACTGAATGAAATATCTTTTAATACATACTCATCCTTATTGTAAGCAAACCATACATTTTTAAACTCAATTATTCCTTCAACATTTTCCAGCTTTGTTGGCTTTTCAGGATTGCGAATCATAGCCTGGTTATCGAGTAATTTAAAAACTCTCTCAGACGAAGCCATTGCAGTTTGCATTATGTTATATTTTTCGGAGAGATCACGGATTGGTCTAAAAAACATTTCAGTATATTGAATGAAAGCGAAAAGAATTCCGATAGTAATTGTCCCCTGGATTATTTCACCTCCGCCGTACCAAATTATTAATCCAATTGCAATTGAACTGAGTAATTCAACGGTTGGATAAAATACAGCATAGTAAAAAATTGATTTTATGTTTACCTGTCGATAATCACTGTTGATGCCTGAAAATCTTTTAAACTCATCCTTCTCTTTATTAAAAATCTGGACAACGCTCATTCCAGTTACGTGTTCCTGCATATATGAATTTAATCTTGCAAGATGGAGTCTTACATCTCTGTAACTCTCTCTTGCCTTTCTTCGAAATAGAAATGTTCCATAAATTAAAACAGGCAGGACAGAAAGAGTTACAAGTGAAAGGCTGAAATCCATAAAGAACATAAAACCGAGTATCCAAAGGATGATGAATATATCACTGAAAACCATCACAATTCCGGAAGAGAAAAGCTCACCTAATGCTTCAACATCATTTGTTGCACGGGTTACCAGTCTTCCGATTGGTGTTCTATCAAAAAATTTTAATGCAAGTTTCTGAATGTGATTAAAGATCTGTGTTCTCAAATCAAATAAAGTTTTTTGTCCAAGATACTGAGTGAAATAAGTCAGGAAGTATTGAATGACGGCCTGAAAAAGTAGCGAGCCAAATAAAGCTAAACTTATTAGCAGCAATCCATTATAATCTGAATTTGCAATATAGTCATCAACAGCAATTTTGGTTAAATAAGGACGAATTGGTCCCAGTGCAGCAACAACTACATTGAGTAAAATTGCAAATATTACATAATTTTTATAAGGCTTTATATAGCTGAGAAGTCTCTTCATCAGCTTAGCGTCGTAGGCTTTACCTAATATTTCTTCTTCGCTTTTGTAATCACTCATATGTTATCGAATTTCTTCAAGTTCCTGTTCAAGTAATTGTTTATAGTGCAAGTCAGCGTAAATGCCTCCTTTAGCCACAAGTTCTTCGTGTGTTCCTTCTTCTGCGATCTTGCTTTCCGCAAATATTATTATTTTATCAGCATCTTTAACAGTAGAAATTCTATGACTTATAATTATGCTCGTTCTTACTTTCATAAAGCTTTTGAGATTTCTCAGAATTTCTTCTTCGGTGCTCGTATCAACTGCGGAAAACGAGTCATCAAGAATTAATATTTTCGGATCGATAGCTAAGGCACGGGCCAGACAAGATCTTTGTTTTTGACCTCCCGAAAAAGTTATTCCTCTTTCTCCTACAATCGTTTCATACTTTAATGGAAATTCCTGTACATCTTTATCGAATTGTGCAATTGCTGCAACCTGGTTAACAACCGACTTATCAACTTCACGTCTTCCATAAGAAATGTTATTGAGAACTGTATCCGAAAATAAAAATGATTCCTGTTGAACAACACCAATATTTGTTCGAAGAATATCAAGTGGTAATTCCTTCACATTAATTCCATCGATTAAAACTTCACCTTCTGAGCATTCATATAAACGGGGAATCAGATTTATTAAAGATGTTTTACCAGAACCAGTATAACCCATTATTGCAAGCGTTGAACCAGCACTAATTTTTAGATTTACATTTTTCAGTATGTAAGGACTGTTTTCATTATACCGGAAAGAAACATTCCTGAATTCGATATCCCCATTAATATTTTTGATAGAATAATTTGTGTTTTCAGTTTCAGTAATTTCATAAGGTTCTGAAAAGATTTTGTTCAATCTTTTCATACTTGCTTCGGCTTGCTGAATAATATTGATAACCCAACCAAAAGCGATCATTGGCCAAATGAGTATGCCGAGGTAAACAATAAATGCTGTGATTTCACCTAACGTTAATTCGCCATTAATTACTTTTGTGCCACCCAGCCAGATTACAACTATAATAGACAAACCTGTTATCAAAAAGAGAATGGGCATTATGAGTGCCTGAGTTCGTACGAGATTCATATTCTTTTTAAGATAATCCTGGCTGTGTTCTGCATACCTTTTCATTTCACTTTCTTCGCGAACGTAAGATTTGATAACTCGAATACCAGAAAAATTTTCCTGGGCGAGAGTAGTAAGCTGTGCAAACTTTTCCTGGATGACCGTAAACTTTGAGTGAATTAGTTTTCCTACTTTGTAGACAAGTACAGAAAGAAGCGGCAGCGGCAAAAGTGCATAAATAGTTAAGCTTGTGTTTAACGATAGCATCAAGATTAAAACCATTATGAGTCTTACAGAAGTATCTATGGAATACATAACCGAAGGACCAATAAACATTCTGACAGCATTTATATCATTAGTTGCATGAGCCATTATATTTCCAGTAGCAGTATTCTGAAAATATCTGAGTGGAAGCTTTTGAATATGTTTCCAGAAATCTCCACGTAAATCGTATTCAATTTCTCTCGACACTACAATAATGGTTTGCCTTATCAGAAATCTGAAAATACCAGCAAATAAAGATGCACCAACTATCATTAAAGCGTATTTAAGAAGCAAATCGCCTGCGGTATTGTTAATCTCACTTATCTCGCTTCGAATAGAACTTATTGAGTCTTGTAAAGCTGGTTCATCAGTTGAGTGGACTTGAAGAGTGTCTGTTAATTCATTTAGAACTTTTACCTGTTCTTCCTGAGATTGAAGTGCGTCAATCGAATCTTTCATCAGCAGTGGCACATAAACAGTTCCAATGTTTGAAAGAAAAATAAAAATGAAACCGAATAAAAGTTTCTTTTTGTAGCGAACGAAATATTTTCTTAGTGTATATAGATTTTTCAATTAATATTCTTACTCTTTATCTTAATCTCACTCTAAATAAGGGCAATATCAAAAACGATTGGATGAATAATTCTTAATGATTATAAAGGTAAAATGCTTACTTGATCTCTGTAAATCTAGTGTATTTTTGCAGCACTTCCGGTACTTTTATGGTTCCTTCTGAGGTTTGGTAATTCTCAAGGAGAGATACCATCAATCTGCTTGTCGCCAAACCGGAACCATTTAATGTATGGACAAACTCAGGTTTTTTTGATCCTTCTTTTTTGAAACGGATACTTGCTCTTCTCGCCTGAAAATCCTCATAGTTGCTGCACGAAGAAGCTTCAAGCCATCTTTGTTCGGCTGGTGACCATGTTTCAATATCATAACACTTAGCAGCTGAAAAACTTAAATCACCTGTGCAAAGCATAATTATCCGATAAGGAATTTTCAGTGCTTTAAGTATATCCTCAGCATCACTCACAAGATTTTCAAGTTCTTCATAAGAAGTTTCTGGCTTAACAATTTTTACCATTTCAACTTTGTTAAATTGATGTACACGAAGGAATCCCTTTGATTCTTTTCCGTAAGATCCGGCTTCTCTTCTGAAACAGGCTGAATACCCAACATAATTTATCGGTAAATCTTTGTCTGCTAGCATCTCATCACGATGAAGATTTGTGACCGGAACTTCTGCCGTCGGGATTGGATACAAACCATCTTTCTCGATGCAGTACATATCATCTTCCATTTTTGGAAGCTGACCGGTTCCTTGCATCGATTCTTTATTAACAAGAAATGGTGGAAATACTTCTTTGTAATTATGATTAGTTAAATGATAATCCAGCATAAAGTTGATAAGAGCTCTTTCTAGTGTTGCACCATTGCCAATGTAAACCGGAAAACCTGAACCGGATACTTTTGCACCTCTTTCAAAATCAAGTATATTTAATTTCTTTCCAAGCTCAATGTGATCGAGAGTTTTTTCTTTCTTTTTGTATGAATATCCTTCTGGTTCCCATTTTCTGACTTCGACATTTTGTTCTGCAGTTTTTCCAATAGGAACAGATAAATGTGGCAGGTTAGGAACAAACATTAGTATAGAATTCAGTTCGATCTCAACTTCTTTCAGTTGATTATCGAGTTTAGTGATTTTATCAGAAACTGTTTTCATCTCAGCGAAGATTTGCGTTGTATCTTCACCGGCTTTTTTCATCTGAGGGATTTTTGCAGAAACCTGGTTTTTATTTGCTTTAAATTCTTCAGCTTCGGAGATTATCTTCCTTCGCTTCTCATCGAGAGTAAGTATTTCATCAACACTATCTTTTTCGTTTTTGTTTTGAATACCTTGCTTTACCAGTTCAGGATTTTCTCTTATTAATTTGATGTCGAGCATTAATTTCCCTTTTTATTTTTTTACCACTGAGACACTTAATGCACTAAGAACCACTAAATGATCTTAGTGTCTTAGTGGCGAATTTCATTTCACTACAATGTTATAAATCTTATTCTTTACGTAAATCTCTTTAACAATTGATTTATCGGCTGTGTGCTTTATCACTTTATCTTCGTTGAAAACCAGTTTCTTCACTTCTTCCCGCTCACTATTTAGCGGAGCATCAATTGTTGCTCTGAGTTTTCCGTTAACCTGAATTGCAATGCTTACATTGTCTTCAATAAGTGCAGATTCATCAACATTATACCAGAAGGGTTTCTCAAAAATTGATGATGAATTACCAAGCAAACTCCAGCACTCCTCTCCAAGGTGAGGCGTAAGAGGTGAAACCATAATAGCAAGTCTCTGTAAAGCATACAATTGTATTTCTTTCGAGCAGCTTAAAAGATCTTTAAAATTATTCAACAATTCCATCAATGCAGCAATTGCAGTGTTGAAACGAAAATGATTTATTTCTTCTCCAACCTTGTGTAAAGTCTGGTTCACTTTTCTGTAAATAAACTTATCAGAATCGGGAAGGGAATTCAAATCGTACTTTTCTTTTGCTGTTGTCTGATTCTGTAGATCTATGTAATCATTAAACAGATTATAAACTCTGTCCACAAAACGATCAGTACCCGAAATTCCTTTATCGCTCCAGTCGCCCCCCATATCATAAGGACCCATAAACATCAAGTAAAGACGATATACATCCGATCCATATTTAGAAGTAAATAAATCTGGATTTACAACATTACCTTTTGACTTGGACATTTTTGCACCATGAT
>JAOTUT010000090.1 GCA_029863735.1 Ignavibacteria bacterium | reverse complement strand
AACGAAACTATTGGTGATTTTTTTCAGCAGCGAAAAAGATGGGCAAGTAAAGGATTATTTTATGGAGATAAGAGCTTAGTATTTAAGCTAATCCTAATTTATGCTTTTTATCTTGGATTGATTTTTCAGTTTATCCTTGGGCTGATTTTCGATAAAACATTTCTGATTTCATTTCTGATATCAATGTTCCTGAAATTTATTTTTGAATTTCGAATACTTTCAAAAGGCAAAGAAAATATTTTAAGTAATATCCAACTAAAGCATTTCTTTCTTGCAGAGCTTATTCAAATTCCGTATATAATTTATGCCGGACTTGTTGGTGCATTCGGCAACTATTTATGGAAATCACGAAAAGTAAAAAGATAGTTTGCAGCATACACTTTTTAACTATTGTGTCTAATTAAATATACACAAAAACACTTCCTACCACTTAAAATCCAAAGTAATCACATTTTCAAGATTGGTACCTTCGTTGCATTATTGGAAGCGTAAACATAACACGGAGGTGTAAAATGAAACGGATCATAATTCTTGCAGTTGTTCTTTTTTCTGCAGTAACTTTTAATGTAGAAGCAAAGAAACATTATAATGGGGTGGGTGGATATTTCTATTCACAGCTTTCTCCATACGGATCCTGGATTGAGGTTGACTATGGAGTGATTGTTTGGAGACCTACAATTATTCGTGTTAACTGGTCGCCTTATCAGATGGGTAGATGGGTCTGGACATATGACGGATGGTATTGGGATTCATATGAACCTTTCGGTTTCATTACTTATCATTATGGCAGATGGTACTATGACGATTATTATGGATGGCTTTGGTATCCTGACTATGAGTGGGCTCCGGCTTGGGTAGAATGGAGATACGATAACAATTATATTGGTTGGGCTCCGCTGCATCCATACGCTGTATTTTCAGTTTCTGTAGGGATATTCTTTACGCATACATACTATACTCCTTACCATCATTGGAACTATGTAGGCTACGGAAACTTCTGCGATCCTTATGTATATAATTATTATGTCGCACGTGGCTACAAGTATAGAATTCATAGTGGAACAAAATATCGAAATAATTTTGTTTACTACAACGGGAGAATTCAGAATAGAGGAGTTGATGTGAAATATGTCAGTGTTCGTTCAGGCCAGAAAATTAAGCAGCGCGATCTGGTCAGAGTAAGTGATTCCAGAGATTTAAATAGAGATGGTAATGGTAAGAATAAGAGAGACGAAATCCGTACTCTAGATCTCAAAAGGGATGAATTGATTAGAAATGACTTAGGTCGAATGGAAATAAAACGCGAAAACAGAAAAACTTCAGTAGATATGGAAAAGGTAAAGATTGGACGCAGAGAAGATGTAACTAATGTAAAGAAAAATGATCAGGTTAAAAATAGAACTTTGGATGGTCTCAAGACTGATCAGAACCGAAAAGATGTTAAAGTTTTGCAAAAGAATCGAACTGAAACTAATAAGAAATCTGACGGTAATGTCAATCGGAAAGAGAATACTCGTGAAGTAAGTAAAAGAGAAACTGGTAAAACAATTAATTCTAATAGCAGAGACAGTAAGAACGATACCAGGAAGATAAGTCAGACCAAAGTTAGTAAAAACGAAACATCTAAACTTAATAGAAAGAATCAGGAACAGAATACTCAAGTGAAGCGTGAGAATACCAGAGTAACGAATAATACTCAGATGAAAAGAAACGAAGTAAAAGAACGAAGCAGAAATGATAATCAGCAGAACAAAAGCAGTGAGAAAAAAGTCAAAACAGATAGAACGAAAGAAAAGGATAATTCAAGAGAACGAAGCAAAAGATAAGTTCTAATCTAATCTCTCTCCACTAAAGCGGTATCATAGATGATACCGCTTTTTTTCATATATTACCCGCTAAAATTTTAAATACCAGATAAACAATGAGAGATAAAAGTAACAAACTATTCTATATCCTTGGAGCATTCTTTGTAGCAAATGCATTGCTTGCAGAATTTATTGGCGTGAAAATATTTTCACTGGAAAAATGGCTTGGCATTCAACCTATTAATCTTTCTTTTTTCGGCGAAAGTAATCTTTCATTCAATTTAACAGCAGGAGTTTTATTGTGGCCTGTTGTCTTCATTATGACTGACATAATCAATGAATATTTTGGGCGAAAAGGTGTTCGGTTTATGTCGTTTACAGCAGCTTCTCTAATAACCTATGCCTTTCTGATGATTTTTTTCGCTATCCAATTGAATCCCGCGGATTTCTGGATAGAACGAGAAACCGTTTATGGAATTCTAAATATGGATCTGGCTTTTAATACGATCTTTGGACAGGGTTTATGGATAATATTAGGTTCTTTAGTTGCATTTTTAATTGGGCAGCTTGTAGATGTTTATGTTTTCCATTTTCTACGCTCCTTTACAGGCAGTTCAAAAATATGGCTTCGTGCAACTGGTTCTACGTTTGTTTCGCAATTCATCGATAGTTTCGTTGTTCTTTTAATTGCTTTTTATTTTGGAGCGGGGTGGGATTTATCCTTGGTTTTGGCTATAGGTGTGGTCAACTATATATACAAGTTCGCTGTGGCCGTTTTTCTAACCCCACTTTTATATGTTCTTCATTTTTTTATTGATCTTTATTTGGGTAAAGAATTGTCTCATAAACTGATTGAAGAATCCGCGAAAGAAAGCAAAGCCTGATTATAATTGATTTCAGAACAAAAATTTGTTGCCAATTATTAACTTTAATATTTCCTCAAAGCACTCACTACTTAGGCTTATTCATAAATTTGAAGTAATTTTGTGATGTAATTTTATTTGATTTGTACATCATTCTTCTAAGCAAAATTTCATCCCAATGAGAGAGCTGAAACAAAATTTTATTTCCATTCTAATCTTAATCAATCACTTAACTGTATGAAATATTTATCAGGAGTTATAAATGAAAATAAGTAAAGAAGATGCACTTGAATATCACTCAATAGAGAGAAAAGGCAAAATAGAGGTAATAGCATCCAAGCCTTGTTTAACATCTCGTGATCTTTCTCTTGCATACACACCGGGAGTTGCGGAACCTTGCAGAGAAATCCATAAAAATGTTGAAGATGTTTATAAATATACAGCCAAGGGAAACCTGGTTGCGGTTATATCAAACGGAACTGCTGTTCTCGGGTTAGGAGACATCGGAGCTGAAGCAGGAAAACCCGTAATGGAAGGGAAGGGAGTACTTTTTAAAAGATTTGCGGACATTGATGTTTTTGATATTGAAATTAATTCACACGATTCAAAAGAGATTATCAGGACCGTTCAAGTTCTTGAACCAACTTTCGGAGGAATAAACCTAGAAGATATTAAAGCACCAGAATGTTTTGAAATTGAAGAAGAGCTAAAAGCTACAATGAAGATTCCTGTATTTCATGATGATCAACATGGTACTGCAATAATTTCGTGTGCTGCATTGATTAATGCAGTTGAAGTTGCTGGTAAAAAAATCGATAAAGTAAAAATTGTTGTTAATGGTGCAGGTGCTGCTGCAATTTCCTGCTGCAAACTTTACATAATGGCTGGAGCTAAAAGAGAAAATATCTGGATGTTCGATACTAAAGGTTGTGTCACAAAAGACAGAAAGGATCTGAACAAATACAAAAAAGATTTTGCGCAGGAAATAGGATTTGCCTCACTTGCTGATGCAATGAAAGATTCCGACGTATTTATTGGATTATCCATCGGTGGTGTTGTTAACAAAGATATGGTCAAATCAATGGCAAAAGATCCAATAATTTTTGCTATGGCTAACCCAGATCCGGAAATTATGTATGATGAAGCTATCTCGGTGAGAGAGGATTTGATTATGGCCACTGGACGAAGTGATTTTCCGAATCAGGTAAATAATGTGCTTGGATTCCCATTCATTTTCAGAGGTGCATTGGATGTCAGAGCAACTGCTATCAATGAAGAAATGAAAATGGCTGCAACTAAAGCTTTGGCTAAACTGGCCAAAGAGAAAGTACCTGAGATGGTGTTAAGTGCCTATGGAGGTGAGGATTTTTCTTTTGGCAAGGAATATATTATTCCAAAACCATTTGATCCCAGAGTTCTTTGGTATGTTGCCCCTGCAGTAGCTAAAGCTGCAATAGAAACCGGAGTAGCTAAAATTAAGGAAATGGATTGGCAAAAGTATGAAGAGAGACTAAAGGAAAGACTTGGTTTATCCAAAGAATTGATCCGTGTAATGATACATAAGGCTCAGAAAAAACCTGTTAAGGTAGTCTATCCGGAAGGGGAGGAAGAAAAAATTATCAGAGCCGCTCATGTGGTGTATAATGATAATATGGCCTATCCGATATTATTAGGTAATGAGAAGGAAATAAAATCAGTTATTGACAGATTGGGATTTGATCAAAAAGAATTTCAGATAGTTGATCCTGAATCAAGTGAAAAAATATTGCAATTCACTGATGCATTTTTCAAGAAGCGTTCGAGAAAAGGTGCAACTTTAAAAGACACTAAGAGTCTTATGAAAAAACCAAATTATTTTGGCTCGATGATGGTTGATCTTGGAGAAGCTGATGCACTGATAAGCGGGTTGACGACAAGTTATCCAACAACAATTCGTCCGGCCCTGCATTGTGTTGGTATGAAAGAAGGATTAAAAGTTGTTTCAGGATTGTATATTGTTTTCGCAAGGCAAGATGTCTATTTCTTTGCAGATACAACTGTTAATGTCAATCCAACGGCAGAGCAGCTTGCTCAAATTGCAATTTCCGCTGCTGATACAGCGAGAGAGTTTGATGTTATTCCAAAAATAGCAATGCTTTCATTCAGCAACTTTGGAAGTGCTCCATACCCCGAATCTTTAAAAGTTAAGCAGGCAACTGATTTAGTTAAGAAACTCAGACCCGATTTGATTATAGATGGTGAGATGCAGGCGGATACCGCAGTTATTACTGAAATAATTGAGAATGATTATCCTTTCAGTAATTTAAAAGGTCGGTCTAATATTCTAATCTTTCCGGATCTTAATTCAGGAAACATTGCCTATAAGCTTATGGCAAGAATTGGGCAGGCATCGGTTGTTGGACCAATTTTGATGGGAATGAAAAAACCCATTCACGTTCTGCAGCGTGGTGCAACTGTTGATGATATAATCAATATGACTGCTATTGCCGTGGCTGAAGCCGGGGCTAAGAAAAAATAATTGTTCAATGGGTGAATGGAAGAGCCAGATATCTTCCTTTCACCCTAAATCTTCTTTTCCGCTAATTTATTTTTTATTGTAATTGTCCGATTTGTCTTTTAATTTTTTGCCGTCCCTTAAAAATTATTAATTAAAACTTTTATAACTTTCCAATATGAAAGAAATTAGAATGCTCGCCGCAATAATGTTTACCGACATGGTAGGCTATACAGCCATGATGCAGGAGAATGAACGGCAGGCCAAAATTTTAAGAAGTAAGCATAGAGAAGTGTTAGAGAATTTGGTTAATAAACATCGGGGACAGATATTACAATATTACGGTGATGGTACACTTTCAATTTTCGGAAGTGCCATCGAAGCCGCTGTTTGCGCTGCTAAAATTCAGCAAGAACTTCAAAATGAACCAAAAGTTCCTTTGAGAATTGGTATCCACTCTGGTGATGT
This sequence comes from Ignavibacteria bacterium, assembly GCA_029863735.1. The sequence continues at coordinate 883 of JAOTUT010000090.1, read as the reverse complement.
TGTTTATGATGATGAGGGTGTTTATGGAGATGGAGTTAACATTGCTTCGAGGATTGAGAATCTTGCGGTGCCGGGCAGCGTACTTATTTCAGATAAAATAAACGATGAGTTAAAAAATCAAAAAGATATCTCCACAGTTTTCCTCGGAAGATATAATCTGAAGAATGTGAAAGCTCCGGTAAAGCTTTATGCGGTTAGCTCAAATAGTTTGGTAACTCCAAGCAACAAGGACATTGAAGGTAAAACGGTCAACTCTGACAACTCTATTGCAGTCTTACCCTTCATAAATTTAAGTGCGGAAAGAGATAATGAATATTTCAGTGATGGGATTACTGAAGAATTACTAAATGCGCTTGCTAAAGTAGATGGATTGCTTGTTACGTCAAGAACATCGTCCTTCGCATTTAAAGGAAAGAATATTGATATAAGAGAGATTGGAAAACAACTCGGTGTAAAAATTGTTCTCGAGGGTAGTGTGAGAAAGTATGGCAACCGCGTGAGAGTAACAGCTCAATTAATAAATGCAGATGATGGATATCATAAATGGTCTGAAACTTATGACCGAAATCTTGAAGATATTTTTGCTGTTCAGGATGAACTGGCAAACTCAATTGTAGATCAGTTAAAAAGTTCAATTTCACTTCGAAAGCCTGCTGAGTCACTCGTAAAAGTTCCAACTGAAAACATTGATGCTTACAACTTGTATCTCAAGGGATTGTACAACTGGAATAAATGGGCACCCGATTTTATATCTAAGGCAATAAAATATTTTGAGGATGCGGCAAATTTATCTCCTGACTTCTCACTTGCATATGCGCGTCTTTCAGCTTGTTATACTTTTTTAGGTGCAGCAGGCTTTATGCCGAACAAAATTGCTTATTCA
>JAOTUT010000219.1 GCA_029863735.1 Ignavibacteria bacterium | reverse complement strand
GAGTCAGCAGAGATTCTCGAGTGAATATTGTTCAGTTTAATCACCAGGTTGCTTTGAGAGAATCATTTGATGAGTTTGCTGCTCAGTTCGCAAATTTTCCTGATGACCCAATGTTCAATCAGCAGTGGGGATTACATAACACAGGGCAATCAGGTGGAACGCCGGATGCAGATATCGATGCACCGGAAGCCTGGGATCTTAATACAGGCGGTGTAACTGCGCTTGGCGATACAATTGTTGTTGCAATTGTTGACGGCGGTTGTCAACTTAATCATCCCGATCTCACTTACTGGTACAACTGGAATGAAATTCCCGGCAACTCAATCGATGATGACGGTAATGGCTACATTGATGATATCAGGGGGTGGAATGCTTATAACAACACGCCTAATGTGCCCAGCAGTTCTCACGGCACTCACGTCTCTGGAATATCAGGTGCAAAGGGTAATAATAATCTTGGAGTATCTGGTGTTAACTGGAATGTAAAAGTTATGCCTATTGCCGGCTCGTCATCCAATGAAGCAACTGTTGTTGCAGCTTATGCTTATGCACTGGAACTGCGGGCTCAGTACAATGAAACTAATGGTGTACTTGGTGCTTTTGTTGTTGCTACAAATTCTTCTTTTGGTGTTGATTACGGTCAGCCTGTAAATTATCCAATCTGGTGTGCAATGTACGATTCGCTTGGTGTGTATGGAATTCTAAGTTGTGGTGCTACTGCAAACCTGAATATAGATATAGATATTAATGGTGATGTACCGACGGCTTGTCCAAGTGATTATATGATTGCAGTAACAAACACTACAAGAACAGATGCAAAAAACAGTGGTGCAGCTTATGGGCTTACTACTATAGATTTAGGTGCACCTGGAACAAGCATTTTAAGTACTGATGTCAACAGTAATTATACAAACAAAACAGGTACATCTATGGCAACGCCGATGGTTACGGGTGCAATAGCTTTAATGTATTCGGCTGCTGATACCTCGAGGATGTTATATTACAAATCGAATATTCCAGCAGGAACCTTAATGTTTAGAGATGTTCTACTTAACGGTGTCGATTCAATTGAAGCTCTTCAGGGAATAACAGTGACAGGCGGAAGACTTAATGTTTTTAACGCTGTAGTAGAAATTTCATCTCCAATCGTTCCTGTCGAGTTGGTTTCATTTAATTATGAATTACTGAAAAGAACAGTTAAACTCAATTGGATTACTGCAACTGAGATAAATAACTCTGGTTTTTCGGTTGAAAGAAAAACTCCTCGTGATGAAAGATGGGATGAAGTTGGATTTGTTCCCGGTTCGGGAACAACAACAGAATATCGAAGCTATAATTTTATTGATGAAAGTGTTATACCAGGAAATTACAACTACCGGCTTAAGCAAATTGATTATAATGGTCAATATGAATACTCAAACGAAATTGAAGTCGTGTTAAGTTCTCCCGATAAATTTTCATTAGAGCAGAATTATCCAAATCCCTTTAATCCGAGTACAATTATTCAGTATGCAATAGGCAGTAAACAATTCGTTCAGTTAAAGGTTTTTGATGTTTTAGGGAATGAAATTATTACACTCGTTGATGAAGAGAAATCCGTAGGAACTTACAGGGTCAAATTTTCTGCAAAAGGATTATCCACTGGGATTTATTTTTACAAGCTTCAGGCTGGTTCATTTGTTGACATAAAAAAGATGATCCTCCTGCGTTAGAAACTTTCGGAGGACAGGTTCTAATCAGGTAAAGTTTAAAAATATATTTTAATGGTTCACATTACCCGAAAAAAATGTTAAATTTAAATCAGTAACTATTTAATCAAAAATAAAGGTATAGTTATGAAGCAAACAATTACCATTCTTTCTCTACTCTCAATCATTCTCATTTTTTCTGTTATTGTAGATGCGCAGACACAACAGTCGAAGATAAACCCATTTCTTCAGACAGTTCTGCTTGATGCCAGTAGCAATGAAATGATTGATGTTTATGCAACTCTGAAAGATCAATACTCTTTTGACCAGCTGAGGGAACAAACTGCATTTCTTACCAAGAAAGAAAGACAGCGGGAAGTCGTGAGAATATTACGTTCTTTTGCAGCCGAGAAACAACAAGCTGTTCGTGGTTTTCTTGAGAATTCAAAGCAGCAAAATCTCGTTAGCAAAATTGATATTCTTTGGGCGGCGAACACAATAGTTTTTTCTGCAGTACCGGAAGTTATTTACTACCTCGCAGAAAATTTTGATGAAATCGCGGAGATCAGATATGATCCTCAAATAGATGAGAGCTTATTAATCGACCCGACGGAAGAGCCTCAGGAAGTTTTACCAGGCGATGTTCTGGCACCTCAAATCGGATTAGTACTAATCAACGCTCCGGCTGTCTGGGCAGCGGGAGACAGCGGTCAGGGTGTTATCGCTGCCAATCATGATTCTGGTTGTGATTGGGACCATCCTGATCTCGTAAATAACATCTGGAATAATCTGGGTGAAGATTTTGATAATGACGGTCATACACTTGAATATACTGGCTCAGCCTGGGTTTTTGATCCTGGTGATGTTAATGGTGTTGACGATGATGCTAATGGCTATATTGATGATTTTATAGGCTGGGATTTTCAAGGCAATGATAATAATGTTGGACCCAGTGGTACGCATGGAACACAAACTGCTGGTATTATTTGTGGTGATGGCACCAATGGAACTGAAACCGGAGTGGCACCGCGAGCTAAATTAATTAATTGTAAACTAAGCGGTGAATCAACTTCATGGCTGGCTATTCAATACTCGGTAGCAGCAGGAGTGGATGTAATTACAAGCTCACATAGTTATAAATGGTATTTTTCACCGCAGCCAAATTATCCTATGCACAGACAAATGAATGATTTTGAATTGGCTGCAGGTGTTGTTCATACTAATTCAACCAGTAATGATGGTAATTCTGTTGGTATTCCTTTTAACATATCAGCTCCTGGTAACACTCCACCATCCTGGATCCATCCTGATCAAACATTAGTAGGTGGAGTAAGTTCAGTTATCGGAGTTGGAAATGTAAATGCAGGAACAGATATTATTGTAAGTAGCTCACCATGGGGTCCAACAGTATGGGAAGATTTTCAAATTAATCACCCAAGTTATCCATACCCGATGCCAATTGGATACCAAGACTATCCGTATGAAACCTTACCAGGTTCAATGGGCTTATTAAAACCGGATGTTTCAGCACCGGGCAATGGAACTACTACTACTTCAGACGGTGGTGGTTACTCCTCATTCAGTGGAACATCGGGGGCAACCCCACACGTTTGCGGAACAGTCGCACTAGTCTTATCAATAAATCCAAATTTGACACCGGCAGAAGTTAGTATGATTATGCAAACAACAGCTGTAGAAAAAGGTGACCCAGGAAAAGATAACAGGTATGGTGCAGGAAGAATAGATGCTTATCAAGCATATCTGCTTGCATTGGCAATGATTCCTGTTGAACTGTCATCCTTCACTGCAAGTGCAAACGAAAATTCGGTAACATTAAACTGGTCAACAGCTACTGAGACAAACAACTCTGGTTTTTCTGTTGAGAGAAAAACTCCTATTGACGAAAGATGGATAGATGTTGGTTTTGTTCCCGGATTCGGAACAACAGCAGAAACAAAGAGCTACTCTTTTACTGATGCAAATCTATCTATGGGTTCTTACTGCTACAGATTGAAGCAAATTGATTTTGACGGAACTGTTGAATACAGCAACGAACTATTAGCAGAAGTAAGTGCACCAAAGAATTTCGCACTGCTGCAAAACTATCCGAACCCATTTAATCCATCTACTACGATTGAGTTTTCAATTCCTCAAACTAGCAACGTTGCAATAGAAATATTTAATGTGGTTGGTGAAAGAGTTGCCAGTCTTATTAACCAGACTCTTGATGCTGGTTTTCATAATATAAATTTTGACGCAAGTAATCTTCCTTCGGGCACATATATTTATCAATTGAAAGCGGGCGGTCAGAACGGAACTTTTGTAGATACCAAGAAGATGATATTAATGAAGTAATATTCATTGCAGTAACACAGATTATTAATCTGTGCCACCGGTAATTATATTCAAAGGCGATTCATATGAGTCGCCTTTTGTATTGAAGACTGTGATAGTCGTACTGTGACATAGAATAATTATAATTATTTATATTAAGTAAGTTAAATTT
>JAOTUT010000089.1 GCA_029863735.1 Ignavibacteria bacterium | reverse complement strand
CCTATTCTTATGTTTCTAAGATTTTCAATATTAGATTCGATTAACGGCCGTAAGTAATACTCAAGGTGTTTTGTTTTCATAATTAAAGGATCGCCGCCCGTAAACAAGACATCTGTTACTTCCTTGTGCTCTTTAATATAATCCACAAGATGCTCGGTTTGTTTAGAGGCAAACTTTAGATCATCCATTCCAACAAACTGCGGCCAGCGGAAGCAGAATGTGCAATAAGCATGGCAAGTTTGACCCTGGCTTGGAAAGAACAAAGCGGTTTCGCGGTACTTGTGTTGCATTCCAAATAATTTCTCTCCCTCAATCATTGGAACATTATATTCAAGTTGTCCCGCCGGATGTGGATTTAATTCAAGGCGGATTTCATCAGCAACAGCTTTAATCTCAGCCTTTGATGCACCACTTTTTATTGTTTGTTTAACGCGTTCATAATGTTGTGGACGAAGCATTCCTTTCTGAGGGAAAGTAAGAACAAAAATCGGATCATTAGGCACGTTATTCCAATCGATCAGATTTTCAACAACATAATTATTTGTTTTAAATGGCAGAACTGACCCCACCACCTCAATTGCTCCAATCAAATCTTCGGGCAGATTCTGGACCTGCGGGATTGATTTGAAGTTGTGTAACATATAAGACTTATAATTCATAATAATTCCTCTGTTTTTATTCATTCTGATGGTTAAAAGCGAATACCTGTGAAAATCATGAAATCGGACTGTAAGATATAATTTTTTGATGCCATTTCAAGGCAAAAGCGGCTTTGAAATGTGCCCGAAGGTTTGCTTTCGTGCACAAATAAATATAAAATCTCCGTATTAATTTCTTTTCCCTGTGTGCTCCATTATTCTCCAAAAATTCTTATATTTATTTTTGTAGAACTTACCAACTGCACTAAAGGAGAGCGAGAAGAAATGAAAAAAGTATTAATCTTAGGCGCCGGTCATGTTACAAAACCCATAGTTGACTATTTAACGGAAAAATGTGGTTATAACGTCACAATGGCTGCGAGGACTATTTCAAAGGCTGAAAAAATAATTGCTGGTAGAAAAAAAGCAGCCGCCGTGTCGTGGGCTAATGACGAAGTAGAAAAACTGGACAAACTCATTGCCGAACATGATATTGTAATTAATATGATTCCGAAAGCATACCACGTTATGGTTGCAAAACTATGTTTGAAACACAGGAAAAGCATGGTAACTACCTCTTATGAAATACCCCCGATTAAGGAACTCGATTCGGAGGCGAAAGAGAAAGGAATCTTGATTTTAAATGAACTCGGAGAAGATCCCGGCATGGATCACTTTGCAACACAGATGTTGCTTGATGAAATCAAAGCTGACGGAGGGAGAGTGATTGATGTATATTCTTATGGTTCCGGTCTCCCTTCATTTAAGTTCAATAATAACCCGATGGGCTATAAATTTTCCTGGGAGCCAAAGGGCGTATTCCTTGCAGCACAGGTTCCTGCAAAGTGGCTGAATAAGGGGAAACCGGTTCCAATAGATGGGGACAAACTCTTTGAAAATTTTACGATGGTAGATATTGAAGGACTTGGAACATTTGAAGCATATGCAAATAAGGATGTAACTAGGTATGTAAAGCCGTATGGTTTGCCGGATGACGTTACTTTTTACAGAGGGTTACTAAGGTTTTCAGGATATTGCAACAATATGCGAAACTTTTTGAAACTTGATTTGTTAAACGATAAAGATAAGTTTGATTGGAAAGGAAAAACTTTCCGAGATTTTGCTTCTCACCTGATTAAATCCAAACACACTGAAAATTTAGAAAGTGAATTTGCAAAATATTTAGGGGTAGATCATTTGTCAGATATAATGATGCGGTTGAAATGGCTTGGCTTGTTTGATACTGAACCAATTAAGCTTAAAAACGGATCTAAGTTAGATGTTTTTATTGAATTACTTTTAAAGAAATTAACATACTCGCATGGCGAGACCGATATGACAATTATTCACGTCGATATTCTTGCTGAATTTCCAGGAGGGAAAAAGGAACACAGGACAGCCACAATGGTTGCTGATGGTGAACTCGATGGGGATTCTGCTATGGCAAAAGCAGTGGGACTTCCGCCAGCTATTGCAACAAAATATATATTTGAGGGCGTTATAAAGGAAGTCGGTGTTCATATGCCCCCGACGTTGCCATACCTTTACAAACCATTTGTAAAGGAACTTGCAGACTATGGATTTGTCTTTAAGAAAAGAGTCAAGAAGGTAAATTAGAAAGGCGAGTTTTAAAACTCGCTCTTTATTCATCAATTACCTGGCGTATCCATTATCAAATCTCAGAGCTGGTGCAAACCCATCGTATCACTCAACATTATCATTTTGATCAGACACTGAACCAAAGTAATAATCAATCCAAATGCCAAGACAACTTACAAACTCAACTTAAAACATTTTGACTTTTTTTCAAGGCAAAATCAGAAAGCGCTTTGAATATAGGGGAATGATAGCCGACTTATTAAAGTATTAGGAGAAATTAATCACAGAACAAGCAGAGGAGAATCACCTCTAAGAATATTTAAACAATGGTTTTATGCTTTTGAAAAAACTTGTTATTGTTTCTTTCTGAGATTTATTATTTATTAATTTGCTTAGAGGTAAGGTTGTCATCTTTAAATTTCCCTTTGACCGAACGTAGGTTTTCGGATTATAAAACTCTTTGAGCACTTCAGCTTCCGGAAAAGTGGTGACATAAAAATATGCTTCGGGAATGTTTTCGTCACCAGTTGAAAAACCAAACTCAACCTGCTCGGCTAATATGTTATCTGTCCCCCTTATTTCTTTGCCGAACCAGTTCAGATTTAGAGATAAATCATCAGGACGAAGCTGAACAGGGCTTGTTTTCCCGAGAAGCCCCTTCTTGATTGCCGCTAGTAATTTGCTGACAATGGTTGTTGTCTCCCAATAAATTTTTACGGGCTCAGTATCAAATCGTCCGCGTGTTCCATCGATAAAACTGGGTCTTTCAAGCGGTGTTTGAATACCAATGTCAGTCAATAAGCTACAGGTTTCGTCGCAGAGAGCATTTAAGGATTGTCCGGTAAGCGCAATACTCTCGGGCTCTCGATAGTTAGACTCAATTAATAATCTTGTATGTAGCAAATCAATTATAACCTCGAAGGTTTTGTCTGGAGAAGAAATGCTTTTAGGCAATAAAGAAGTAGTAAAACCTTTCCTGCAAATAAGCAGACAGGTGTGTAATGAATGAGGCAATGGCTTCGATAAAGTTTCTCTTATTGCCCCAACCAGCCGGCAATATTTCTGAAGAGTGTCTCTGGTTTCACCCCACTCATCTAAATCAAGCGGAAATGTAAATGGATTCATATCTGAAAGTTTATTATTACCCGATGTTCTCTTTTGTATGAAACATAAGAGTTAAAAAAATAAGAATCAATCATGAAGACAACCGAATAATTCATTTAATAATCACTTATAGACTTATTAAATTGCAGACTGAAACTTATATAATTGAACCCCGAACAAAATATGAAATTAAAAACCGCTGTTTTACTTGTTAATTTGGGCACGCCCGACAGTCCTTCAGTAAAAGATGTACGAAAATATCTTTTTGAATTTCTGAACGATCCACGTGTAATAGATATTCCTGCGCTTGCGCGCTCAATTTTTGTTAACCTGATTATAGTTCCTTTCCGGGCACCGAAATCTGCTAAAATTTATCAGGAACTTTGGACGAATAATGGATTGCCCGACGGAAAGAAGGGTTCCCCGATACTTTACTATGGCAAGTCAGTGCAGGAAAAGTTACAGAATTCGGTTGACAGTAATTTCGACGTTTACCTTGCAATGAGATACAAGAACCCATCCATTGATGATGTTCTTTCGGAGATATATAAAAAATATTATGAAAAGATTATAGTTATTCCCCTCTTTCCACAGTACGCATCTTCAACTACAGGCTCAGTGATTGATAAAGTAATGAAAATAATGAGCAAGTGGTGGGTAATTCCCGAAGTAAAATTTATCAATCAGTATTATGATGACGAAAGATTAATAAACACGATAGTTGAACGAGCGAAGAAATATAAGATTGATGAATATGACCACATACTTTTCAGCTATCACGGATTGCCTGTAAGACAGGTTGATAAAGTTTATAAGGATGGAACCCTTTGTGAAAGCCACAATTGTGAAACCGAAATAAATGAAACAAATAAATACTGTTACAAAGCAACCTGCTTTGCAACCACTAGATTAATTGCACAAAAACTGAATCTTTCTCCTGATAAATATACAGTTTGCTTTCAGTCGCGCCTGGATAAAAAATGGCTTGAACCGTTTGCTGATAAAATGATAATTGAACAGGCAAAGAAAGGAGCAAAACTATTGTTGGTTTTCAGTCCGGCGTTTGTAGCAGATTGTTTGGAAACGTTGATAGAAATTGGCGTTGAGTATCAAAAATTGTTTGAAGAACATGGCGGAGAAAAAATTCAGCTTGTTGAAAGTTTAAATGATCACCCGATGTGGATTGAAACATTAAAAGAAATTGTAATTAATAATTAGTTAAATGTCACTTTCAAGAAAAATATTTAATGCCGGAGTAGTTGGTGCTGGAGGCGCGGGTTTTCCCACACATGTTAAGGCTGAATCAAAAGTTGAGTTTGTTCTTGCAAACGGTGCCGAATGTGAGCCCCTCATCCACAAAGATTATGAACTGATGCTTCATTTTCCAAAAGAAATTTCAAAGGGTTTCGAGCTTCTACTGGAAAGCACTTCTGCAAAAAAAGGCTTCTTTGGAATAAAAGAAAAAAATACGAAGGCAGTTTCAGCAATTAGCAAACACCTAAATGGAAAATCAGAATTAACAAAGCTTGGCGATTTTTATCCTTCAGGAGATGAGTTTGAATTGGTTTATGAAGCAACAGGACGATTAATTCCCCCGGCCGGCATTCCTCTTGATATTGGCTGTGTTGTTAACAACGTAGAAACTCTTTACAACATAGCCCTTGCAGAAAAAGATATTCCTGTTACAAAAAAATTTATTTGCGTTGCCGGGGCAGTTAAAAAGCCGTCTTCGTTTTTCGTTCCGGTTGGGACCAGCTTTAAAGATGTAATTGAATTTGCAGGCGGAACCAAAGTAAAAGATCTTGGAATTTTCGTTGGCGGAGTGATGATGGGCCATTTGACTTTTGATCTTGACGAGGTTATTACAAAGACCACTGCCGGGCTAGTTGTTCTACCCAAAGATCATTATCTAATTAAAAGAAAAAATCAACTCGAACAAAACTGGCATCGTATTGGAAAATCAGCATGTGATCAGTGCAGCTATTGTACGGAACTTTGTCCGCGTTACCTCCTCGGTTATCAGGTTGAACCCCATAAAGTGATGCGATCACTTGGATTTACTAAAACGGGTTCTGCGGTTTGGAATCAAATGGCAGAACTTTGCTGTTCCTGTGGATTGTGCACGCTGTATGCGTGTCCTGAAGATCTCTATCCCAAAGAAGCCTGTGACAAAGCAAAAGTAGAAATGCATGAAGCAGGAATAAAATTCATTCAGCAAAAGGAAGTTAAAGTTCATCCCATTAAAGAAGGAAGACGCGTTCCGCTTAAGCAATTAATTATGAAGCTTAATCTGCAGGATTACGATTCTGATGCGCCCTTCGCTGCTAAAAATATTTCTGTTAACAAAGTTAGAATTCCTCTTCAACAACATATTGGAAAACCCGCGCTGGCGATTGTTAAAAAAGGAGAATCGGTTGAAGCAGGACAACCGATTGGAAATATTCCCAACAAGGAATTAGGCGCAAATATTCATGCTTCAATTACCGGAAAGATAAAAGAAGTAACAGAACAATTTATCTCTATAGAATATTAAAGGAGCTTAAATGATTAATAAAAATTCAATCGGCTTAATCGAGATGGGCAGCATTGCTTCCGGTATTCAAGCTGCTGACCTTATGCTCAAAACTTCAGAAGTAGAAATAATGATTTCCCGCACAATTTGTTCAGGAAAATATATGACCTTAATTGCAGGCGACGTTGCCGCTGTAACCTCAGCCGTTGATAATGCTGTTAACACAATTGGATTTGGAGTGATAGATCAGTTTGTAATTCCCAACGTTCATCCAACTATCTTTCCGGCAATATCGGGGCAGAATAATATTCAAATGCTGGAATCACTTGGAATAGTTGAATCTTATTCAGTGGCGTCATTGATCGAAGCAGCCGATGCCGCAGTAAAATCAGCAAAAGTTCAGCTTGTTGAACTCCGGCTTGCGATGGCTTTAGGAGGGAAAGCGTTTTTCAGCGTCACAGGAGATGTAGCTGCCGTTACAAGCGCGGTTGAAGCGGGAGCAAGAATTGTTTCAGAAAAAGGTCTTTTGGTGAATAAAGTGATAATTGCAAATCCCCGCCAGGAACTGCTCTCAGAAATGATTTAAATTATTTTTTGACTGCTAATTGATGCAGATTGTTCTTTAACAAGACAAAATAATACTGCTGATTACAATTGCTCTTGACAATTAAATTTAAAATGTTAAATTATCCTTAGAGTTAAATCGAATCTCTATAACATAC
>JAOTUT010000088.1 GCA_029863735.1 Ignavibacteria bacterium | reverse complement strand
AGGCAGAGAGCCTTTCAGAAAAATATTTTGACGAAATTAAAAGACTACTCTAATAGAATGGTAAATATTTCCTCAGTATAGCCTGCTTCTTTTTTGAATGTATCGAATGAGAGCTTTATCATAGAGGTCTGATGTTTCGACCAGATTGTAATCAATATTTGAGTTGAGACATTCTGCCTTAATCCTGCTAGTAAATTCTGACATTGCCTCGCGATATGCCTTTTGAATCTGATATGGCTGGGTTGTAAGTTCATCCCCCGTTTCCAAATCTTTAAAGATTGCATCTTTCCCAAATGCGAAAGTCTTTTCCATCGGATCAAGAACCTGGAATACTATAACTTCATTTTTTTTGTAACTAAAATGCTTCAAAGCTTCCAATACAGATCCAATTTCATCAAAAAAATCGGAAATAATTATGACAAGTCCCCTTCTTTTAATCTTCTCCGCAGCTTCACTCAAACTTGCAGCAGTGTTAGTTTTCTCAGAAGCCTGAATGTTTGCAAGACTTTTAAGTATTTCCTGAAGATATGCACGGGAAGATTTTGGAGGTAAATATTTGTTTATTTTTTCTGCATAAAGAGTTAATCCAACAGCATCCTGCTGATGTATCATTAAATAACTTAAAGCTGCAGCAAGAGTTAATGAGTAATCAAGCTTAGAGATATTTTTGCCCGAACTGTAAGCCATCGAATTGCTTGTGTCCAGAAAAATATGACTCCTTAAATTCGTTTCCTCTTCGTATTGCTTTATAAAATACTTTTCAGTCTTGCCAAATACTTTCCAGTCAACATCTTTAAGATTATCTCCCTGCATGTAAGAACGATGCTCAGAAAATTCAACGCTGAAACCATGATAAGGACTTTTATGCAATCCAACCATAAAACCTTCAACCACAAATCTCGCTTTTAGTTCGAGCGAATTAAGCTTTGAAATAAATGTTGGATCAAGAAAATTTTTGAAGTCCCTTACCGGCTTGTCCATTACTTCTCTTTAGCCATATTTTTTAAAAGGATTTCTTCCGGAGAGAGACCCATATTATCTAACTCGGCTTGCGCAGATGCTGTTAATTCATTGTCAGGGTATTCAGTTAAAAATTGTTTATAAATAACTGTGGCTGCTTCATAATTTTGTAGTTCATTGGCAGATATAAAACCAGCCATAAACAATCCTGAAGGAGCATATTCACTTTTGGGATAATCATCGTGAAGTTTTTTAAAAAGCTGAATTGCTTTTTCCAGATTTTCTTTGTCGGAAAGATTTTTTATTTGTTTATTCTGATAAATTGATGCAAGCTGAGATAGAGCTTCCGGAGCTAATTCACTATCCGAATGATCGTTAATTAGTTCATCAAATGCTGCGACAGCTTCCGGAAATCTTTGTTCCTTCAGATCAATTTGTGCTTCATCAAATAACTCTTTGTCTGATTTCTTAGATGAACAGCCAAAAAATAAAAGTAAGATTAAAAATGCAATTATTAATTTCATTTTATTGCCAAATAGTGGATAAAAACTGTGCAAAATTATCACTTAATACTTGAACAAGCAATGAATGAATTTTTCATTGAATTTATAAGGTACAAAAAAAAGCCAGCTCTTAATTAAGAACCGGCTTTAGTAAAAATTGAGGAATAAAGTTTACTTGAGTAATATCATTTTCTTAACGTTAGTAAAATTAGTTCCATCAATTCCATTAGCTTCAATCCTGTAGAAGTAAACACCACTGTTAAAGTCAATTGCATTAAAGTCATAGTTATGAACTCCTGCAGTTAGATCCTGGTTGACCAAAGAAGCTACTTCCTGACCGAGCACATCAAATACCTTTAGGCTCACTTTTGAATTAACTGCAAGTGAGAACGTAATTTTCGTGCTAGGATTAAATGGGTTAGGATAATTTTGATCAAGACTGAATTCCGCTGGTGCAACAACTTCAACCTGAGCCTCGGAGGAGTACTCAAATGTTCCGTCGAAATCAATTTGCTTCAACCTGTAGGTATAAACACCAGTGCGTAAATTATTGTCACTAAATGCGTAGGATTTTGGCTCAGTTGTAGTCCCAAAACCTGGCACAAAGCCTACCGTCGAATAATCTGAGTTAGCAGATTTTCTTTCGACGTTAAATCCGCTGTTATTTATTTCAGATGCTGTCTCCCACAAAAGTTTTACATTGTTTTCACTTACTGATGCAGTGAAAGATGTAAGTTCAACTGGTACAATGGAAATATTCCAGGTATCTGCAACTTCTGCAGCATCAAGTGCTCTGTCGTAAAGACGGAACTCATCCATTTTACCTTTCATAGTCGCAGATCCGCCATATCCGCCAACCTTGAAGCCAGTTCCAACAGGCATATTTAGTGCAGTTTGAGGGAAGTTAGAAAACAGAACTCCATTTTTGTAAGCAACAATTTCGGGTACTGCAGAATTATAAACGAAAGTAACCACTGTTGGTGCAGGACCTATTCCTGTAACTATGCAATCTGTTAGACCTCCACCTCGTAAAACTAAATTATCGGGTAAGGCAATACCATTGTGGAAGCAACGGAAGGATGTAGATCCACCGTCACCAAAAAGATAGAAAGCAGATCCAGAAGGATCTGTAGGTATTTCTAACCACATGCTGATTGTCCAGTCTCCTGCACCACGATCCCAATTATAACCAGTTACAACTCCACCATTTGTTGCTGCATCACCAATTATAGCTGAGCCAAATTGACCGGGAGTAGCCCAGGTCGTTGTACCTGTTAGGTCTGCAGGATTGTTGCCAGCACCGGGACTAGCAAAGTTAGCTGTTGTTGTTCCGGCGTTTTCATCAAATATATAATAAAGTAATTCGGGGAATCCAGAACCGCCACCGCCGGCTGTACCAAGGAGAGCAAAACTCTGATCAGTGCCAATTGCGGCAATACAAGTTTGAATAGAAGCCCAGGTTAGGCAACCAGAACCAAATCCATCAAGTGGGTTTTGAAATTGAGCTACATTACCAAATGCACCATTTACCTGTTGAAAATACCACTGTCCACCAGGCGAGAAATCCATACGACACTGAACAGAAACCCAATAGTCACCGGCAGGTAATACTGCTGGGGTCACCATGGTTATTGTAAAAAGGCTCACACCGTCAAACACATATGGCGCACTCATTTCAGAATAAACCTCTGTTCCTGGTATTCCGGCAGCGTCTGAATAGAAGAAGATATTGAAACCATCTGCAGGGCCAGATAAACTGTATGAACCATTTACGACAACATCGGTGATTGTCCAGTCGCCAGTAGCTGTAAAATCATCAGCAATCTGAGCATCATATATATCATTTGCCACTCCGAAATCCTGTGAAGAATAAGCATTGGTGTTTGTGCCAACAGTCTGATCATAAAGAACATCTGCAACACCCTCAATCTGATTTGGTGTGTGCTCAGATTGTATACTCATTGTAATTTCCTGAGCAAATGCAAAACCAGAAACAAAAACGAACAAGAAAAGTAAACTAAAGAATTGCTTCATAAAGAGGCCTCCTTTTGTAGTGAATAAATATGTTAGTTAGAAAGACCATATTACCTTGTCTTAATATATATATTATTTAAGATATTCCAAATAATCAATATTATAAAAAAGCCAGCCCATATTTCAGAGCTGGCTTATCAATTAGAGAAAGATTTAACCCGGAAAGTTCCGAGTTTATTAACCAAAATTATTTGGTCAATATCATCTTCTTAACATCCATGAAGTTTGCTCCATCAATTCCCGTTGCTTCGATTCTGTATAGATAAACACCAGAATTCAATGCTGAAGCATCAAAATTAACAGTGTGTGCACCTGCAACCAAATTAGTGTTCACAAGTGTAATAACTTCCTGTCCAAGAATGTCAAATACCTTCAAGCTAACTTTAGAATCAACAGCTAATCTGAATGCAATCTGAGTGCTTGGGTTGAACGGATTTGGATAGTTCTGATCTAAAGCAAATGTTGCTGGAGCCGGAACGTCAGCTTCAATTACACTTGAATATTCAAATGTTCCGTCGAAGTCAACTTGTTTTAGTCTATAGCTGTAAGAACCAACATTCACATTTCTGTCAGCAAAAGTATAAGCCTGCGTTTCCGTTGTTGTTCCGTGTCCTTCAACGAATGCGATTGCCTCGAATTCGCCGCCAGCACTTCTCTGAACTTCAAATCCTGAGTTGTTGGTTTCAGTAGCTGTAATCCAGCTTAATTCAACTAAACCTTCACTGGCATTTGCTGTGAATGAAGTTAATTCTACTGGAATTGGATCTGAACCATAAATACAAATATTATCAACAGCCCACCACCAATCCCATCCGGGCTGAACTGAAACAAATCTAATATTGAAATTACTGAGTGCAACCAATGAAGTCATATCCCAATTTTCGTGAGTATTCCTAACATCTGTTCCATCAAATGTAAGAACATTCTGCCACGTGGTTCCACCATCAGTGCTCACATCAACGTAACAAAAATCATCAACATCAATCGCATTCCAATCATTGTCAAATTCCAACCACACAGTTTGATAAAGTGTTGCATCAATCGCACTAGTTAATGTTGCTGTAGATAATACTGTTGTTCCGCTTCCACATTCATCTGCATCTGCAGAGAGTACACCACCTGATGAAGTTGCAGGTAAAGTATATATGTTCGGATATGGAGGATTAAATACTATCCAATCACAAGTGCCGCCATTATTGGTTATTGTCCAGCCACCTATTCCAGCTTCAAAATCATCACAGAAAAGGTTAACTATATTCGGATCGTCCAATGTTGTAAATGTCCAGGTTGTACCAAATGTAGTACAAGTACCATCAGATCCATCTACTCTCCAAGTATAGGTTGTGGAATAGTTAAAAGGTTCAACACCAGCTAAGGATAATGATGTAATTGGTGCACCGGAATAGACACTTGCACCGTCGAAAAATACTTCAATTGAAGTTGCACCAGCACCATTAGTCCACATTGCAGTATTACCATTAAGTGGAATATTTGTGGCACCGTTTGCTGGTGTAGGATCAGTTGCTTGACCGACCGGGCAAGGTGGTCCGCAAGTTTCTTGAACAGCAAATGAGCAATATTCTGAAGGTAAAGCTGCAACTAGTGTAAATGCACCTGTAGTCAAATCTACAGTTCCCAATTGTCCAGTTCCAGCATATGCTGCAAACCATAATTGACCGGTTGCAGCGTCAAAATCAGGATCCTGGCAGAAATTGATATCGATACCTAATGGACCAATTGCAGTACCTACACCGGTAGATGGATCAATACTCCATAAATTATCTTGCACTAAATCAAGTGAATAGATTTGACCAGTACAATTAACAGCAAGACCAATTAATCCTGGCTGTCCAACTGATCCAACCAGAGAAGCTACGCCGGTAGTTATATCCAAAGTAAAAATTTGTGATGTAGTAATATCGGTGGATCCCAAATACATAATATTATTAGTTTCATCGTAAGCTACTCCAGTAATTGTCTGCCCAGCGGTAACACCAGTGATTGTGGCAACATTAGCGAAAACACCTGTCGTAAGATCAATGGTTACTAACGTATTATTATTTTGGGTACCATAATACAGACCTCCAGGTCCAATATCGCCACCCTGTACCAAAACCGCACTTCCACCACCGATTGTACCCACAATCGTCCCAGCAGGAAGATCAAACTCAGTTAGTGTATTATTGAGGACTGCATCAGTTCCATAAGCAGCAGTTTGTAAAAGATCAGTATTTAAACCTTTCTTTTCATCAGGCTGTTGTATCTCCCTACTTAGATCCCTACCACTGGACTGATCTTGTGCGAATGTTGTAAAGGTTAGCCCTAACAACAAGCACCAAAAAATTGTGTGAAAAAGAAATGTTGTTCTCATAATTCGATCCTCCGGAAATTAGTTGAAGATATGTTGATTAGTTGTTGTACTATGAACAAAGTCATAAGTTAAAAACTATTCTAAAAAATATTTGAAGTGATTCAAGAGAGATATATTGCCCACAAAAATTATATAGTCAACACTAAGAAAAATTAACTATTTATGCAAATATACTAAACATTAAATTCTTTACGAAAAAAAAGTTTTAACCTTTCAAGAATCTTACCAAAAACGACAAATCAAATTTTAATTTTATTATTCTTTGCAAGTGATTCTTTTTCCATCTTTTTCTTGTATTGAACTAGTTTTTCCTGGATGTCAGAATTGGCGACACCCAAAATAGATACTGCCAGTATGGCGGCATTCCTGGCTCCGTTTATTGCGACAGTTGCAACTGGAATTCCTGGTGGCATTTGAACAATTGAAAGCAATGCATCGATTCCTTCAAGTGATTTACCTTTAATTGGAACACCAATCACAGGCAGAATTGTTTGTGCCGCCGTTACACCCGGGAGATGCGCTGCCCCGCCTGCTGCTGCAATAATCACTTTCAATCCTCTGCTACCCGCAGATTTTGAATATTCGGTATGTTGGCTGGGTGTTCTATGTGCAGAAAGTACTTTCACCTCATAACCAATTCCAAATTCTTTCAGAACTTTCACAGCATCTTCCATAATTGGAAAATCGGAATCGCTGCCCATAATAATTCCAACTTCAATTTTTGTTTTATTCATATTTTTTCTCTCAGATTTTAATTTTTTTATTTACCAATT
>JAOTUT010000087.1 GCA_029863735.1 Ignavibacteria bacterium | reverse complement strand
AATAAATTTAATCGGGTAAGAACATCTTGTGTTCTCAGTTACCATATCATCATCGAGATCGATATGTCTGCTAACAGGATCAAATACGACATTCTCCAGAATAGTACCAAACCTTCTCGTTGTAGTATAGATTTCAGGTTCGGCTTCAGCAGAGAGACGAATAACTTTTGCGTAACAGCCACCTTCAAAATTAAATACACCGTTCGAACTCCATCCATGCTCATCATCACCAATGAGCAATCTGTTTGGATCGGCAGAGAGTGTTGTTTTACCTGTCCCACTTAATCCGAAGAAGAGTGCTACATCACCTCTTTTACCAGTGTTTGCAGAGCAGTGCATTGGAAGCACATCCTGAAATGTTAAAAGAAAGTTTAACACAGTAAAAACTGATTTTTTAATTTCCCCGCCATAAAGTGAGTTTGCTATAATTGCTGTTCTTTCAGCAAAGTTTAACAGTATACCGGTTTGAGATCTTGTGCCGTCAATCGAGGGATCGAGTTTAAAGCCTGGTAAAGTAATAACAGTGAAGTCTGGAATAAAGTTTTTTAGTTCATCACGATTGTCGATTGTAAGAAACATATTTCGCGCAAACAAGCTGTGCCATGCTTTTTCTGTAATCACTCTTACCTTCAATCTGTAATCAGGATCAGCACCAGCATAAACATCCTGGACAAAAAGTTCTTCACCCTGGCAATATGCTTTTGCTCTTGCCATCACAGATGAAAATTTTTCCTGGCTGAAAGGTCTGTTATAAACACCCCACCATATTTTATCCTTTGTACTTTCTTCTTCAACAACAAACTTATCTGAAGCTGCACGGGCTGTATGTGGTTTTGTGTTTACCAGTAAAGGACCTGACTTTGTAATCTTTCCTTCGTTCCTAAAAACTGCTTCTTCATAAAGTGCTTCATCGGGAAGATTCCAGAAAACTCTATCAAGGTCAGTAAAACCCTGGTTCTTCAGTCTGAAATCTGAAGCAAGCTCCATTGCCTGCTTTGTTGCGGGAGTATCAAATTCTAAATATTTCATGACCAATCCCTCACTAATTTTCTGTCGCCGATGTAAAGCTCATTTGGTGAGTTTGGATCGAGAGCCCATTTCATTCTTTCAATTCCTTCCTGAATATCTTTAATTGTTCCGCAATAACTTAATCTTAAATATCCTTCTAAACCGAATTCAACACCGGGAACCGTTAACACCTGTACTTTATCAATTAAGAATGCGGAGAGTTGATTTGAACTTTTATTATAAACACTAAAATCTGCAAAACAATAAAACGTACCGTCAGGTTTTGTGACTTTAACTCCTTCGAATGAATGTAGAAGATCAACCATTACATTTCTATTATTCTCAAGAGTTACTCGCAAAGATTCAACATTTGATTGAATTCCATTAAGTGCACCAACAGCAGCTTTTTGTAAAAGCACTGAAGGACCCGAAGTCTGGTGTCCCTGAATATTGCTCATTGCTTCTATGACTTTTTTATTTCCAACTGCCCAGCCGATTCGAAAACCTGTCATTGCATATTGTTTTGAAACGCCATTGATGATAATCATTTTCGAGTTTTCATCCTGCTTTTTAGCATACTTGAATGGATTAATAATTTTTCTGCCATCGAATATTAGACGATGATAAATATCATCCATTAATAACCAGATATCTTTTTTCTCACAGAACTCAACAACATCAGCAATAAACTCTTCGGAATACATTGCACCGGTTGGATTGTTTGGACTATTAATGATTACAGCTTTTGTATATGAACCAACTCTGTCTTCAATATCTTTAATTCTTGGATAGAAAGTTCCATCCTCAGGCAGTGCAGGTACCGGAATGGCGCCAATCAGTCTTGCCATATCAGGATAGCTAACCCAATACGGTGCTGGGAAAATTACTTCTTCTTGTGGATTAAGTATTGCCATAAGCGCAACCATCAGTGCCTGCTTAGCTCCTCCTGAAGCGATAATATGTTGCGGAGTAACTTTCCTATTGTAGAATTCTTCCGTGTATCTGATTATTGCTTGTTTTAATGCTGGTATTCCATCTGCTGGTGCATACCTGACCTCTCCAGTATTTACGTGTGAGACGGTTGCCATAATAGCTTCCATCGGGACACGGGTTTTTGGCTCTCCTCCACCGAGGTGAATTACCGGATCACCTTTCTCTTTCAGGATTGCAAACTTTTCATTTAGTGCAAGGGTAGGAGAGGGCTTTATTGATTTAGCGATTAGACTTAAGCTCATAATTTCAACCCTGTAGTTTGATGAATATATAAATAATGAATATTTACTATGGAAAATTATTTGTAAAGCCCCCCATAAACAAGTTATATCGATGAATTCTTAAACATATAATTTAATTAATAGAATAATTATCTTTCTGTAGATATAGTTTCAAGTTTTAATAGTTAGATATGATTAGGGATAAGACCAATCTGATACTGGACAAGAATCAGTATTTAAAAGTGTTAGCTTTTTAAAGATTAATTTGAGTTTAAAATTCATTCTAATATTAAATTCAAAAGAAATTTTTGGAATGTCATATTTGACAGAAACCCATCTTTATAATCAATTTGAAGACTTCTGAGCCACCAATTTTACTTTTGGAATTAGTAGAATTTACCTTAATTCCTTCGATTTCCTTAAGAAATTAAATAAAATCATCATTCAATAGCGGTATAATACTTGAAAAATTCTGGTAATTATTAACAAAAATTTTGGTTGAATTTTATGCGTAATGATACTATTAGCGATACATTTGTAAGAATTATAACAAGTGTTATTTTTAGCGCACTTTTCTTACTAGTGACTATCGTTTTTCTAAGCTGATTTTTTTACTCTCTTTATTAATAAAAAAAGGTGTCTTAAGACACCTTTTTTTGTTGGATCAAATTTGTTCTCTATCAGGTAATTTGAAATTTCTTTTTCAATGCTTCCACAACGATAGGTGGCACAAAATCACTCACATCACTTTTTAAACTTGCAAGATTTCTGATTATTGTTGAATTAAGATATGTATACTTTTCGTGAGGCATTAGAAAAACTGTAGCAATATTATTTGCCAGCTTTCTGTTCATCAATGCCATCTGGAATTCGTACTCAAAATCACTGACCGCACGGAGACCTCTCAGAATTCCAATTGCTCCTACTATTTTTGCGTGATCAACAACTAATCCATCAAAAGAATCGACAGAGACATTTTGAAACTCTTTCAAACTTTCTTTTAACATACTTACTCTTTCTTCAGTAGAGAATAAAGGTGCTTTGCCAGGATTGATCGCTACTGTCACAACAACAGCATCGAATAATTCTATTGCCCGTTTGACAAGATCTATATGTCCGAAAGTAACTGGATCGAAGGTTCCCGGATAAATTACTTTACGCATAATTCAAATTATTAATAATTATTGAAAACTCTAATTAAATATTACTTATAGTTATATTAATAAAAAAAGCCCGCTGTTGATTTAGCAGGCTCAAATATTTTAAAGTTTAATCTTCTATTGATATTGCAGTCCCAAATTCCTCTATTTCAATTAGCTTTATTACCTCATCAGTTTGGGTATCAATAATACCAATTGTGCTTCGATTATTTTCTCCGGTAACTTTAAAATAAGGGCTAAAACCACCATCATTATTTCTACTCGAAACATAAACGTACTTATCATCTGATGTAATATCGCAACCGTGCAGCATTCTAAATCCAGGGTGAGTAATCTCTTTTATCTTCGTCCAGGTTTCACCATTCTTTTGAATAACATTGACGTTGTGCATCATCATTGAGCCGACGTAAATTTTATTTCCGTCACTTGTTATAGCGATGTGCATTGGCATTCCGCTTACTGGAATTTCTGTCACTAATGAATCTGTCGAAGTATCGTAAACAAGAAGTTTTGCGGTGCCTCTTGCACATATGTAAAGATATTTCCCATCCGGGGAGACATTTGCCTGCATTGGCTGTGTACCCTGTGGTAAAACAATATCATCATAATCACCGTACTCATCTGTTATACCGTTGACTATACCAATTCTATCCAGTGTGAGATTTGCTACATATAACTTAAAACCGTCCGGTGTTATTCCCATACCGTGAGGAACACCTGGTGCACCAAGATTTATCTCTTTCATTATTGTCATACCAGCCAAATCAACAGCATAGACTGATTGAAATATTGGATCTGATGTAGATGACCGAGAAATATATGCTTTGCTTCCATCAGGTGATATTTGAATCATTCCCGCTTTTGTGATTCCTGAAACTTCACCAACAATAGAATAATCAACGGTACTTATCTTTAAAAGCTTACCTGCTGCTATAAGTGTAACGTAGATAAAGCCATCTTCAGCTTCAACATAATGCGGTGAATCAAGCACCGGGAGAAAATCCACATCGATTAGAGCAGAAACCACTTTTGCATCACCATCAATTACTGAAATTGCATCGCTTCCTTGATTGCACACATAAATCCTGTAACCAGGATTGCTGAATGGTAAATTGTTGTTGTAATCACGTGCACCGTTTTCAATCCATTCTTTTATTGTGTTAATTTGATCTTGAGTCAATACGAGTCCGTCGTGTGGAGCTGCTGGCGTAACGTTATTCATGAGCATCTGATACAATAAACTTTCCTCAAGCCTTAAAGGAATAACTACATCGCCACCATAATTTGGGATTGTCCCACCAGATCTATCTGAACTTCCTTTTAATAATTCGGAATAATTATCAATTGACAATCCGCTCGATGGATTATTTCCCGAATGACAACCCGATGTAGCACAGTTGTTTGCAAATATCTCTGCTACTGCTTTGGATTGAAATCCATTGTTAGTATTATCAATTCCTCCTGTAATAGGAATGGTTGTTTCATCGTTACACGAGTAGAACAATAGAAGTGATATTACAGCTAAAACATAAAGTCTATAAACTAATCGCATATAAATTATCCTTATTTAAGTAATGTCATTTTAATAGTTTGCCTAAAACTTTCTGACGAAAGTTTTGCAATGTAAATCCCTGAGGGAAGGTTAGCTCCATCAAACCTTAAGTTATACTCACCTTCCGGCAGAACTTCATTAACCAATTCACTAACCTTTTCTCCAACCAGATTGTAAACAGATAAATTAGTATAAGAGGAATTTGGTAAACTAAATTTAATATTAGTTGAAGGATTAAAAGGATTTGGATAATTTTGATTAAGAACAAAGCTGGATGGATTACTCACTTCAACCATTATTTCTTCAGAGAATGAAGAAGTTCCATGAAAATCAATTTGCTTTAGTCTATAAACATACACACCGTTCTCTAAATTTTTATCTTTGTATGAATAATTTTTACGTTCAGTTGTTGTTCCTGATCCGGTTACAAAACCTATTATATAAAAATCATCAGCTGATTTTTTTTGAATTTCGAAACCCTGATTGTTGGTTTCAGTTGCAGTTGTCCAATCCAGAGTAACAAAATTACCGGATTCACTGGCAGTGAATGAAGATAACTCTACAGGAACTACACCATCAAATTGGAATACCCATAAACCATTATCTATGTCTGAACAAATAGTTATTCCAGATGGAAGATAAGGATAACATCCCCACATGTTCGGAGTATCATACTGCCCAGCCAATGTTGGATTTAATGGGTCGGAAATATCGAGGACTACATATCCATCACTATAGTAGGAAACATGGGCATAATTGCCTTTGATAAACAAATTATGCACAGTAGAATTTGAAGACATTTCCCAGGTCGGAACGACAAGGTTCCAGCTGGTTCTGTCAACTAAATCCCATACAGTAATGTCAATCTGGTTGAATTCTTCTGTGCCGAAGAAATATCTTTTATCCTCGGTCATCCAACCACTATGCGCATAAATTCCTGGTAAAGCTATACTGCTGGAAATTAATTGTGCGTTGCTTTTATTTGTGACATCAACAAGGTCGTAAACATCTTCAGCGCAGGCTACAACAGTATCATTCCATACATAAACATCGTGAATGTATCCACTACCGGTATAATATGAGGTTCTGGTTGGATTAACCGGGTTACTTAAATCCAAAATATGCATTCCACCGCCACTGTTTGTTCCTATGACGAAGGCAAAACCATCATCAATAAAAATATTATGAGCTCTTGAAAACCACGTATCAATAGTGTTCACTAAAGTTGCTGTGGTCGGGAGCTGAGAAAGATCAATTATCTGAAGACCTTGTCCCGAACCCGTTTGTTCGGTAATAACATATGCATAAGAGTTATGAACCTTTATATCCCGCCAGATTGACTGTGGACCAGGAATAAATGCAACTTCAACTGGATTCTGTGGATTTGCAAGATTTACAATTGAAGTACCAGTGCGAACACCTAATAGAGCGTATTCATTACCTGTCCCATCAACATAACCCCAGATATCATTGTATCCTGCAGAAGGATATTGGTTGATATGACTTAATAAGGTCACATTGTTCTGTCCAATAATCTGAACTGAAAAAATGATTAGAAAATACAGAATGACTTTTTTCATGATTGTCCTTTTAGTTTTATTTATTTAAGTAAACTCATTTTAATTATGCTTGTGTTATTACCTCCGGTCAATCTTGCAAGATATATTCCTGAAGGAAGATTATCTGCTTTGAAAGTAACTTCATAATTCCCCGCAGGTTTTTCTTCATTAACAA
>JAOTUT010000141.1 GCA_029863735.1 Ignavibacteria bacterium | reverse complement strand
CACTAACATCAGCCTTATCTTTTAAGAATAGAATTACATCTTCATCCAATCCAGATCTGTTTACATATTCAGGATATCGGCCGGGATTTTCTAGTGATCTGCAATCGAATACAAAACCGCCGCCGTTTCCTGAATAGTCTTTCGGTACCCCTTCCTTGTAAGAAAAGCTGCTGATTGTAACTTTTAATTTCTTATCCGATGATTTTATTCCAAGATTTTTTATTTCTTCATTTTCCAATATAGAATCCAATACACGATTCAGTTCGGGAAGTTTTTTAGGCAGGAGATTAATATCGGATAACCACTTAAGATTTTTTAATGCATAAGGTATGCTCAACAAAAAGTGTGATTTGTTTTCGAAGTATCCTCTAAATCCGTAAGCTCCGAGTGTTTGCAGAAGTCTTATTAACACATAGTTATAATAATATTTTTTAAAATCTTTACCATTTACCTTGATTCGTTTTTGAATCTCAACCATATAATGTGATAATAATTTTTCTCTTATATCTTGTTTCAAATTAACTTTTGCCTGAAAGAGTAGCGAAGCCACATCGTATTGAAGCGCACCTTTTCTTCCTCCCTGGTAATCAATAAAGTAGAGTTGATCGTTACGGACTAAAATGTTTCTTGACTGAAAATCTCTGTACATAAAATATTTTGTATCTGCTGAAAGAAGTAATTCAGAGAAATTCCTAAAATCATTTTCCAGCTTCTGTTCATCGAAGGGAATTTTAGCCAGTTTGAGAAAGTAGTATTTGAAATAATTTAAATCCCACATAATGGATTGCTTATCAAATTTAGCTCGAGGATAACAGACAGAGTAATCTAATCCTTTTCCGCCCTCTAACTGGAAACGTACTAAATGATTCAATGCATCTTTATAGAAGTTCAAAGTCTCTTCTGTTAATTTAGCTTTTTCATTTTGCTTCTCAACTAAGGAATAGAGTGTTGTATCTCCCAGGTCTTCGATTAAATAAATATTTTCTTTTAACTGATGCGAATAAAGGCGAGGGACATTCAATCCTTTCTTAATAAAATGTTTTGTGAAAGAAATGAAAGCTGTGTTTTCTATTTTATCAGGATTGAAAACTCCGATAGAAGTTTTTTCTTTTCCGATCATTCTGAAATATTTTCTGTACGAACCTGATTGAGCCAATGGAACAATTTTTAATGCTTCTTCCTTTGCCCATTGTTTATACAGGATTTTTAGCTGCTTGTTTAATTCAATCATTTTGTTTGTTAGAATTCTTCTTTTAGAATGGCATAAATATACTGATCTAAAAATTTGCCTTCTTTATATACTGCTTTTCTTAAGGTAGCTTCTTTCTTGTATCCTACTTTTAATAAAACTTTTTCCGACATATCATTACTTTCAAAGACATTCGCAAAAATCCGGTTAACCTTATAATTTTCAAAGGCAAAACGAGTAAATACCTGCAATGCTAATGTTGCTATTCCTTTATTCCAGAATGGTTCGGCAATCCAGTAACCTATTTCGGCGGAAAATCTGTTTACATCTTCTTGAAAATTTATACCGATTGCGCCAATTAACTCATTATTGTTTGCGATTGCGAAGTTAGTTTCAATTTCCTGGCTGCAGGTGTGAATAAGCCAGATTTCTGCATCTGTCTTTGTGTATGGAAAAGGGAATTGGTCGCGAAGTAGTTTTGATACGTTTGAATTATTGGCATACTTAATCAGGGCATCCTCATCGGAATATTCAAAGCTGCGGATGCAATAATCTCCAAAAGAAATTTTCATATTGCAAAAGTAAGAAAAATTTGGAGAGGAAAAGTCTTACCAATTTCCGCCAGGTCCACCATACACACCTTGATCATTCCGTGAACCATCATTGTCATTGAATCCCGGAGCAGGATTGCCAGCATCTTTGCACGGAGAATTTACCTGTAAATGAAAGTCAGTTGATGAAATGAATAATGGATTTAAGCTGTCTGGGTCCAAATAATTATATTGTTCAATAATGTTTGTGCTGTCACCTGATACAAGATGGATAGTAGAATTGCCTTGATAAGAGAAATTATTATAGAATATGTTGTTTTGAATTTCCTCATAAACGGGATCAACTATTGTTATTGCGCCACCAAAATTCAGACAGAAATTTTTATAGAAGGTGTTATTGATAATTTTGTTTGAAGAATTCTGTGAAAGAATGGCACCACCATAATCTAGAGACTCATTATCATAAAATATGCAATTCATAATTTCTGAGTTGCAATAAGAAATTGCCAGTGCTCCTCCATTCTGAGCATAGTTATAATTAAAATAGCAATTCTTGATGACCAGGTTAGCGTTTGAAATTTCCACACCGCCATAATTAAAGTCACTTCCAATCGGAAGGTATATCTCCACTATGTCACAAAAAATAAAAATTAAACTGTCAGTTTGATTTTCTGAATGAATCCCTTCCCATGCGTTCCCGAATCCTTGAAAAATTATTGGCAGTTCTTTTGTCCCGATTGCTCTGAGTCCACCTGAAATATACAATCCAGTGTTTGATTTGAAGAAAATCATTGTGCCAGATTCAATTGATAAAGTGTTTCCAGCTGATATTGAAATATTTTCTGAAACATAGTATGGGGAATTGCTCTTCAATAAAGTGCCTGAAATTTCACCTGTTATTGTAGTAAAGACTCCCCCCAATCCGGGATCGTTTGGGTCTGTAAAAAGTGATCTATCAGAGCATCCCGTCAAAAAAAGCAGGATGATAATTATTACTATTTTTGAGTTGCCAGGTTTCATAAATAAACATTAGAGAAAAAAACTAAAGCAAATTATTATTCTTTTAAATATCTGTCAATTTGATTAGAACTAATATGAAAAAATATTTACTCATTTTTACACTCCCGCTGTTAATCGCATTTAATTTCTGTTCAAATAATAATGTAAATGTAAATATTGAGGTAATTGCGGAGGGTTTACCTGTTGATTCCAAAATTTACATAACAGGAAACGATGAACAACTGGGAAACTGGCAGCCCGATTCAACTGAACTAATCAGAACTGAAAAGGGCAAGTGGACTAAAAATTTTACATTTAAAAAAGGGAAAAAATTAGAATTTAAATTCACACGCGGAAGCTGGGAGAAAGAAGCACTCAATGACGATGCTTCAGTTCTGCCGAATTATGTTATTGAAGTTGTGAATGACAGCACCATTGAAATCAGAATTAATCTATGGGCAGACCAGGTTGAAAGAAAAATTGAAGGTCAGATTACCGGAACAGTAAAGTATCATCGAAATTTTAAAGGAAATGGAATTAATCCAAGAGATATAATTGTCTGGCTTCCACCAGGTTACGATTCAGATTTAGATAACAAGTATTCGGTACTTTATATGCACGATGGACAGAATATTCTTGATCCAAAGACATCAACATTTCAGGTTGATTGGCAGATTGATGAATCTGCAGATAGCCTTATCCGTCAAGGACTGATTGAGCCGATAATAATTGTTGGAATCTATAATACTTCAGACAGAGACGAAGAGTACTCAGAAGAACCATTAGGCTTTGCTTATATGAATTTTATTATTGATTCACTTAAACCATTTATCGATAGAAGTTACAGAACATTAACGAGCAGTGAACACACAGCTAATGGTGGTGCGTCTTTAGGCGGATTGATTTCCTTCATAATGATGTGGGAATATTCGGAAGTATTTTCCAATGCCATTTGCTTCTCGCCGGCATTTAAAATTGAGCAGTACAATTTTGTAAATAATGTAGTAGCTTACCATGGAAAGAAGAAAAACATTAAAGTGTTCATCAATAATGGTGATAATGAACTTGATTCACAATTGCAGCCAGGTGTGGACGAAATGCTGCAAGCTCTAATCAAAGAGGGATACGTTCAAGGAAAAGATTTTAATTTCTTTAAAGCTATTAATGCGCAACATGGTGAAAGGGATTGGGCAAAGAGTATCTGGCGTGCATTAATTTTTATGTTTGGAACTGAGAAGGGAAGAAGCTTACTTTAATTTTTTCTCGAAGTGCTGGTAATCTTTAAGACTTATCCATTCACCGCCCCATTGCCAGCCTTTCTTTTTGAATTCTTTAACAAGATCTGAATCTACTAATATTGTTCCTGCTTTTGTTATATCATAAACACAATTTGCAGGTAAACTATTTCCATTTTTTATATAAGGATTCAATCCGGGATTAATATCAATCGCTAATCCTGAAGCGTGATTGGAAATAACTCTTGCCCCAGAAATATATCTATAATTAAATGCCGAGGTGTTGTTATCCATCATTGATTTTTCATCTGACCAGTCGTATTTGCTGATTGGTATTACTTTGCCGATCGGAAAGCGTGTTTCTCTTATAAACTCAAAAATTTCAATTATATCAAGAACAACTTCTTTGTGAACAACCAGCTGACCTTTATGGAGCTTCTCATCAAATCCAAAATAATAAACATCGACAAGCCGAAGATTTTCTATAATGCTTTGAGGAATGTTTTTCCCAGATACCGCCTGTTCAAAATCTATATCGGAATCAATTACGTATCCTGATTCTTCATTTATACTCTGAATGTTTTTGCCAGTAATTCCGGGAAATGTGAAAATTATGGCAAACAACGCAACAGATAGTTTAATTCTTAATTTATACATTTGATTGAAGTATGACATATATATTGACTAATGTTGAAGCTAAAAGTATAATTACAATCCTTTAAATCATAGGAAAAAATTATTGCGCTTTTTAAAGATGATAAATATTATGAATATATTTCGCCGTCAAAAAAATAAAAAAGGATAAATATGAAAAAAGTATTGTGGGTATTAGTTGTAATTTTAACTGCTTTATTATTCGGCTGTAATAAAGGTCCTGAAATTGTAACTCTTGAATCCGGATTGAAGTATATGGATGATTCTCTCGGCACTGGCAGAGAGGCAAAAGTTGGTAACCTTGTTTCAATTCATTTCAGCGGGTGGATGATACCAAAAGATAGTACCGGCGAATTGTTCTCCGACTGGTCTGCTGACCAAAGTAAAAGTATGCTTTCACTTGGCGATTCAAAGACGAGAAATCAACCAATAAAATTTGTTCTGAATTCAAGTTCATTCATCAAAGGTTCTGATGAAGGTATTGTTGGAATGAAAACCGGCGGTGTTAGAACAATAATAATTCCATCTAAGCTTGCATACGGTGAAGCCGGTATCGGTTTTATACCACCGAACACAGATTTAAAAGTTGTAGTAGACCTTTTGGAAGTGAAAGATAAAGTAGTTGCAGAAATGTGGCAAGTTGATACAACCTTATTCAAAACTACTGCAAGCGGATTA
>JAOTUT010000525.1 GCA_029863735.1 Ignavibacteria bacterium | reverse complement strand
TCGATTGATTACACTTATTCGGATTCACGCGGAAATGCTTCCGACCCAAATGATGCAAGAAATGCTGTTCTTGGTGGTGCCTTACCAGAAACTTACATTGCGCCTCTGAACTGGGATCAAGCACATACTTTTAACGCCACTCTTAATTACTCTCAGGTTAGAGATTGGGGATTTTCAATGATTGCTAATTATTTTTCCGGACAACCGTTTACACCTGCTGTAAATAAAAATACAAGGGTTACTCAAAATGCTTTTCCAACAAACAGCAGCAATAAACCAAATCTTTTTAATGTTGATTTAAGAGTTTATAAGGATTTTGAAATATCACCGCTTCTTTTAACAGTTTTCTTGAGAGTGTTTAACTTATTCGATGCTAATAATCCGATAACTGTTTATACAGATTCCGGTGATCCTTACTTCACATTTGCTAAGCTGGAAGCAGAGCGAATTAATCCAACCTTATACAACAATACTTTAAATGAATTTTACACTGATCCAACTTACTTCTCTGACCCCAGAAGAATTGAACTTGGATTTGGTCTTAACTTTTAATTTTTAATAAAGGGAATTATGAAGAAGCTATATCTCTTAATTTTACTGTTTACCGGGGTAAACATCTTTGCACAACGCAGCAGTGATCCCACATTGCTTACGATTGGCTACCATACCGGGAACAGAGCTGCAATAACTTATTATAATGATGGTCAAATAGCAGGTATAAATACCGGTATCGACATCAGAGGTGAGTGGCCTTTGGGTTCAGGTGAAAACTATATCGGTGATTGCGTTCCTTTAATTGGTGTTGAGTTCATCAATAATTTAAATGATACTCTTCAGTCAGTTGTAATTTCACGTGGACCACGAAAAGGTCAGTTCGATGAGAAAAGCCCCAGCGGTTATTTCTGGGGTTGGAATCCAGTACCTGGTTTCCGAAATCCAAATGTAGTAGGTGTTGCAATGAGTCACCTTCCCAATACATGGCCAATTGAAGGATGGAATGATCCCATTGCTAATTCCTGGAAAGACGAGAATGGAAATACTCAGTGGTTCGGATATTTTGGCAGAGGTATTCAGAACGCTGATCAGGAATCATTTTTTGAAGCTGATGATGATTGGGATGATGAATTCAATGCAGACTTTAATCCAGATAGCACAAATTTGCAACGGTATGGAATGGCTTTAAGAATGCGACAAAGAGGCTTTCAGTGGTCAAGCTCTTTAGCTGAAGATGCCATTTTCTGGTTGTATGAAATTAATAACGATGGAACAACTCTTTACCGTAAAGCAGATTTTGGAACCATTGTCGGAACTCTCGCTGGAGGCGATGGCGATAGTCAGGATGACCTTGGATTTTTCGATGTCAATGACTGGATAACTTATTCCTGGGATAGTGATGGTATTGGTAACCGCGGGCAGAAAGTTGGATACGTTGGTTATGCATTCCTTGAATCTCCCGGTAACCCGTTTGATGGAATTGATAATGACAATGATTCTAAATCCTCTTCACCAAGGTTCGTCGCATCCGATTTTAATGCCGTAATCTATAACGCTGGAGATCAGGTTGTTTTAATAAAAGACACAGTAGATGTTCTGGGACTAAGAATTTACAAGCGAAGCCTTCATACAGTAGAGGCTACTACAGATACAGTTTTTTCATTAGGGACGAGGTTCATTATTGAACCTGGTGTGACTCAGCTCAGAGAAGGAAATGCAACACTACAGATAATAAATGGTCAGGAAGTTTTTATACCACATCCATCGGCTAACGATGCAATTGATAATGATCTTGATGGATTAGTGGACGAAAACCAGGCGACACATTATGAAACAAGAATCAGAAGATCACCTCCTTTACCTGGCTTATCATATAAAAATTATAGAACAGGTGCAGGAGTAAACGACCTGTTGATTGATGAAAAACGTGATAATGATATTGATGAAGACGGGGATTGGGATCCACTGTTTGATGATTTAGGGCAAGATGGATTGGGTCCGGAAGACGATGATTAC
>JAOTUT010000180.1 GCA_029863735.1 Ignavibacteria bacterium | reverse complement strand
GTCCTGATTTAGGCGAAGGGGATGGATTACCAACTCAGGGCGAGCCTAACTTTGGTAAAACAGATCCGGATGAGTCAGACCAAATTGGTCTCACCGGTTTTAACTTCTTTGAATTACAAAGTGCACCTGATTTAAGTATTGATTCTTCACTCTGGAGACGAATGACACCGGGAAGATTTGATGTGGTTCCACCAACGCCACAGGACGGAGATTTTATTTATAGTTCAGGATTCTTCCCGCTTTTTCCAAAAACTTCTGAAAGGTTTTCTGTTTCACTTCTTTTCGGCGAGGATTTGAACGACATTGTAAAAAATAAAAAAATCGTTCAGCAAATTTACAATGCTGGCTATGCTTTCCCGCAAGCTCCGAAAAAACCAAAGATTAACATTGCTCAGAATGATGGCAAAGTTGTCATTTACTGGGATGGCGAAGAATCAGAAAATTCAAAAGACTTTGTTACTAAACAGAAAGATTTCGAAGGGTATAAAATTTATAGAGCCACAGATGCTAACTTCAGAGATTCACGTGTTATTACAAATGCATTAGGTGTGCTAAGTTTTGACAAACCGATAGCTCAATATGATCTGTCAAATGAATATAGTGGCTTCTTTCTACCCAGTGCAGATCTTTTAGAGGCATATGGTGGAACAACTTTCTATTTTGGAGAAAATACAGGAATTATCAACAGGTTTATTGATTCAACAGTAACTCCCGGAATTACTTATTATTATGCCGTTTGTGCTTATGACCACGGCAATGGAACACCGGACATTTTCCCTGAAGAAAATTCTAAATTTATTTTCCGTTCCAACACCGGTCAGGTTATAACTGATGATAACACAGCTTTTATTACTCCCGGAAGAAGACCAGCCGGGTATTCAAATGCTTTTCTGGATGATCTTACAAAATCAGATCCATTTTTTGGAACGGGTTATTCCGCAGTTGAAATAGTAGATGAATCCCAGGTTAGAAATGGTTTTAATTATCAGGTTGTTTTCGTAGATACCGGTTTAACTGATGTAACTGCTAACTGGTCACTATTGGACTTGCAGACACCAGATACAGTCTATGTGCCTCTTGAAAATCAAACTTACATTGTAAATCCGCAAGACTCAATTGAATTACCAGCTGGAACAGATACGATTTTAGTTAACGGTTCGAAGTATGCTGTTACTGGTTCTTATTATACTGCTGAGTATGACCGGCTTGTTGATCAATCCGAGGTATTAGCCGGTGAAACACCTGTCCGTCAGGGATTCAGGGTACAGCTGTATAACGACCCAATAATGATAGACACCTTATATTTTAATGATATCCCATCCGATCCAGCACCAGATTTTAATGTATACCGGTTTGCTCTTCCTAATCCAAAATATAATGGGTATGATGTTCCTAATGACTATGTAATTGAATTTTATAATTCAATCGTTGATACTTCAGTTGTTGACACGGTTGGTCCGGGATCCAGCGGAATAATACCTGCTAAAGAAGCCAATTTCAAAGTTAAAAATCTTACCCAGAATATTTATATAGATTTTGCGTATGCACTATTCGGTCAATTAGCTACTACTCATAGTATTTGGTTTAAAGAATATATTCAGGGACAATATGTAAGAACGTGGAGAACTGACTTCATTTATGACTTATTAGGTGCTCCGTTAGAATCTTCGGGTACATTTAATATTCAAACACTGAAACCATTCAACCAGAATGACAGTTACTTCTTCACGATGACAGGTGCATCCATTAACAAAGATAAAGCACAGGATCAGTTAAGTAAAATAAAAGTGGTTCCCAATCCATACGTTGTTACACACGCAGGTGAGCAGAGATTACTGAGCACACAAACAAGTGGACGCGGCGAGAGGGAGGTACGATTCACGTACGTTCCGCCAGGATCGAAAATTTCAATATTTACTGTTAGAGGTGAGTTAGTTAGAACATTATATGCTCAGGATTTATATGTTGGAGATGTTTATTGGAATTTAAGAAGTGAAGAAAATATTGAAGTGGCTTATGGTGTTTATGTCTATGTTATAGATGCACCCGATATCGGTACCACAATGGGCAAACTTGCCTTAATTAAATAACGGAGAATTTATTTATGAAAAAGGTTTTAATATTAATTTTACTGGCTGTCGCTTATCTTGCAGGTCAGTCCAAAGTAGGAACAGCAGCTGCACCATTCCTTAATATTGGAGTTGGGCCGCGTGCAATTGCAATGGGTGGAGCTTTTATAGGAACTGCTGATGATGTTACTTCATTGTATTGGAATCCTGCCGGTGCTTCAAGAAGTGGTAAGAATGATGCGATGTTCGCTTACACAACCTGGTTTGCAGATATTAACTACAACTGGTCGGGTGCAATGGTAAAGCTTGGTGATGCTGGAACTATTGGTATAAGTTTAACTTATCTTGATTATGGTGATATCGAAATTACTACACTCGCTGAACAGGATGGAACCGGCCAATACTTTTCTGCATATGATATGACACTGGGTTTAACTTATGCTTATAATCTCACTGATAGATTTTCATTAGGTGGGACTGTCAAATATGTTCAGCAATCTATCTGGAGCACTACAGCCAGTGCATTTGCAATGGATCTGGGAGTATTATTTCATTCAGAAATATATGGCTTAAGAATAGCTGCTACTATGACAAACTTTGGAACTGAAATGCAGCTTGACGGGGATGCTTTACTTGTTCAACATGACATCGATCCTAATAATTACGGAAATAATGATCAGATACTTTCAACTTTGCAGACGGGTCAATATCCATTGCCTTTAACTTTCAGAATAGGGGTTGCAATGGATGTCCTGAATAATGAAGAAAATCGTATTACGATTGCAGCAGATGCATTGCATCCTACAGATAATGATGAATCCTTAAATGTTGGTGCTGAGTATATGTATAACAATTTGATTGCATTCAGAGTTGGGTATAGTTCATTGCTATTGGAAAATTCCGAGGAAGGATTTACAGCTGGAATAGGCCTTAATTATAGTTTTACTCCTGATTTTGCTGTAAGAGTGGATTATGCTTATCAGAATTTCGGAGTCCTGGATTATACACAGCATTACTCAATAGGCATAAAATTTTGACCAAAACAGGTTTACTTTTAATTGAAAATATTTCTATATTACATCAAAATAAAAGTAATGACTTATAATTATCAATTCATTCATTAATACAAGGAGAACCAAATGAATAAAATACTTTACGTTTCCTTTTTGCTCTTACTTGCTGGTCTTACATTTGCCCAGCCTAGGGACATTCTCATGAACTGGGAATGCAATATGGAGATTGAGATTCTCTCAGGTAGATTTAACCCAGCTACTGATACTGTTCAGGTCAAAGGTGACTTTAATGGTTGGTCTAATCCTGGACACATTCTGGATCAAAGTATTGATCCAAACATTTATGTGAGTTCAATACCTGATACAGTTTTTGCCGCCGAAGTTGGTGATACAATCATTGGTGGGTATAAATTTTTCTACACACCTACAACCTGGGAAAATGATCCTAATAAAATCCATATTTTAACTCAGGCAGAATATGATGCTGGTGAAGCTTTAGAGGCAAGACCATTTAACGATGGCACATTAACTACAGTTACCAACCAACCAACAGATATTCTCTTTCAGGTTGACGTTGATGGTGCTGTATCAGCATTAAATAATCAACCATTTACAGTTATCAATACTGTTCATTTAGCTGGCGGCACCTCACCATTGCAGTGGCCTGCTCTTGGTTGGCCTGATAACGAAATAGGTCTAATGATTCCATTAAATGATGCTGGCAATGACGGTGATAAAGTTGCTGGTGATATGATCTTCTCAACTACGGTGACCTTTCCAG
The DNA here is from genome assembly GCA_029863735.1 of Ignavibacteria bacterium. The sequence continues at coordinate 810 of JAOTUT010000180.1, read as the reverse complement.
CTTATACAGTTTTTCTTGTCAGTTATAAATTTGGCATAAATTATGGTGATGCTGCAAATAACCAGGGTGGCAATGATAATGAGAATGCAATTGGTGCAAATCACCAATTTAATTTATTTCCTACTGCCTGGTATGCCGAAACTCTGGATACTTTTGGTATTATGCTCTTAAAGGATTTTGTTACAGATGTTGAACCCGCAACAGAGGTTAATCCGAGTGATTACGTTCTTGATCAGAACTATCCAAATCCATTCAATCCGTCTACTACAATTAACTTTAGCATACCAGTTGAAGGATTTATAACACTTGATATTTATAACACTATTGGTCAGAAAGTTGCCTCGTTGGTTAACGAAACCAAAACTGCCGGAACTTATAAGGTTGATTTTGATGCTGCTACTCTTACAAGTGGAATTTATTTCTACAAGATTAGCGTTGGCAACTTTACAGAAACAAAGAAAATGATTTTGATGAAGTAATCCTGATTGGATTGATTCATTAAAAGTTAAAGCCCCGTTCTGCGGGGCTTTTTATTTTGCTAATAATTCGATCAGTTGAGTTTTAAACCTTTGTGCATTAGGAAAATCTGTTGTTATACTCAAACACTTATCAATTGATTGGAGTGCGCTATTAAACTCTTCCTTCTGAATGTATGCACCGGCAAGGTTGTAGTAAACCTGGGCATCACTTCTATCATACAGAAGACTTTCATTTAGAAACCGTATTGCTTCATCAACATTTCCATTGGTCAGATTAATATTTCCGAGCCACTTTGATGAAAATGCATCCGGAGTATCTTTGAATCTTTTT
>JAOTUT010000086.1 GCA_029863735.1 Ignavibacteria bacterium | reverse complement strand
TGATGTGCGCACAATCAGAATTCCTTCTGATAGACAAATACTTCATATCATCCCCGAAGAATTCTCAGTTGATCATCAACCGGGAATTGAAAACCCAATCGGAATGTCGGGTTCAAGACTTGAGGCCAGTAACCATGTAGTACTTGCATCAATACCTGCAATGCAGAACATAAAAAAGTCAGTTGAACGTGCAGGATTAAAAGTGAAGGACTACATTCTTCAACCGATTGCTTCAAGCACATCTGTTTTGGAAGAAAGTGAAAAAGACCTTGGTGTTGTTCTTCTGGATATTGGAGGTGGAACAACGGATATCGCGATCTACCACAAAAAAGCAATTAAGCATACAAAAGTAATTGGAATTGCCGGCAACCAGGTTACTAATGATATAAGGGAATCTCTCGGCGTAGTAACAGAAGAAGCTGAGAAACTTAAGAAAGAATTTGGCTATGCAATTGAAACCGCAATCATTAAAGATGAAGATATTCTGATTAAAGGAGTCGGTGCAAGAGGGAATACAAAAATTCCTATAAGCCTTCTTACTCAAATTATCAGTTTAAGGATGAGGGAATTATTTACACTGATTGATAATGAACTTAGAAGCGCTGGTTACAAAAATAAAGTTAAGGCAGGAATTGTTTTAACCGGCGGAGGATCACTTTTGCGTGGCTGTCCTGAACTTGCAGAAGAAGTATTCGGTTTACCAGCACGTATTGGTGTTCCCCAGGAATTAGGAGAAGGTTTAGCGAATGAAATTGAAAGCCCTGAGTTTGCTACGGTTGCTGGTTTGATACGAGGAATACCGGGAGGCAAATCAAGTGATCATCAGGTAATCAAAAAGAAAAATGAAACAAAGAACACAATTAAACTATTAGTAAAAAGAGTACAGGAATTTTTTGATGAATTATAATAAATCTAACACAGGAGGGTCCATGATAAAGTTCGCCACTCTCGATCGCGAAAAACCAATGTCTGCTGTTCTCAAAGTAATTGGAGTCGGCGGCGGAGGCTGCAATGCTCTGGGAAGTATGATTGCCAGAGGTTTAAATGGTGTTGAGTATGTTGCTGTTAATACCGATTCACAGGTATTGGAAAGCAGCAAATCTCATCACAAAATACAAGTTGGTACAAACATAACCCGTGGGCTTGGTGCGGGCGCTGATCCTAACATCGGCAGAAAAGCTGTTGAAGAAGACCGCGAAAAAATTGCTGAAGTTCTTGCAGGTAGTGACATGGTTTTTATTACAGCCGGAATGGGCGGTGGTACCGGAACCGGAGGTGCACCAATAATTGCTTCAGTTGCTCAGAGCATCGGAGCTCTGGTTGTTGGTATTGTTACGAAACCTTTCAAATGGGAAGGTAAAACTCGTATGATTAATGCCGAGCAGGGAATTCTGGAATTTCGAAAGCATGTCGATAGCCTTATCGTAATTCCAAACGAAAGAATACTCAGCATTCTCGATGGTAACATTAACGCATTTGCGGCATTCGATAAACCAAATGAAGTCCTGTATGAAGCAACAAGAGGTATTGCTGATATCATTACTGTTGAAGGATTGATAAACGTAGACTTTGCTGATGTTCGTGCAGTAATGAATCAAAGCGGAGAAGCATTAATGGGATGTGGAATTGCAAGTGGTGAAAACAGAGCTATCGAAGCAGCACAGAAAGCAATCTCCAGTCCTCTTCTTGAAGGAGTGAACATAAGAGGTGCAAAGAGCGTACTTCTGAATATTTCCGGTTCAAGCAATCTCACACTTCAAGAAATTAACGAAGGCAACAATGTTATCTTTGAAGCAGCAGGAGAGGAAGCGAATGTAATATTCGGCTGTGTTAGAAAAGAAGATATGAACGATTACATTTCATACACGGTGATAGCCACTGGCTTTGACAGTGCGAGAAAAACTTTCGCACAAAGCAACTTTAAATCGCAAACCAAAAAGACTGGCGAACAGTTAAGCTTCAGAGGTGGATTTAATTTTTTGGATACTTCAAATATTGATAAAGAAGATCTGGATGTGCCGACAATCCTGAGAGTAAAAAGTCCTTCTTCGCAAATTGAAGAACCGGAGGATGAAGAACCAGAAACCTCTCTTTCTGAAAAAGCATCCCGTTACAGTTGGGCAAAGGAGAAGATGGAACAAAATGATTCAAACAAAAAATCAAATGATGACGATGATGAAAGCTCTTCTTTCTTAAGAATGATTATGGACTGATTATAACTTGAAAGTTTAAAATTAAGGAGGTTGTTACTAATTAATTAAATCCATCAACTGATGAGGATTATATGATATTATTAATAGTCCTGTTGATCATTTCGGTTGGATTAAACTTTGCGTTAATTTTTGGATTTGTAAGACGGTATGCGGATGAGGATATGATGGAAATCAGGTCAAGAGAAGGTTTGAAAGTAGAGTGACAAAAGTATTTTAATACTTATAAATCCAGGTTTAAAATAGTCACAAATGCTTGAATTCGTAATTTATTTGCATAAGAAAATTACGATTCAGGGCAAAAATAACTATTCGTCAGTAATTCTTGACTCGACAAAGATATATTCTTCATCTTCTTTGTCGTGTTTGATCAGTATCCTGTTTGGTCTGCAGCATATTTCGCAATCCTCTATAAAGTCCTGATTTTCCAAAACTGTGAGATCGACCCAAACTTGGTTTTCCTCGCCACAGTATTGACAAACCCAGTTTAAAACATCATCTGTTTGCATTGTCGTACCCTACAAATTGTTAACTCCTCTTTAAATTAAATTAATTTAAAACCTAAATGCAACACTCTGAAAAATATTATCTTTAAAAAGTAAATCAACAATTGTCAATCGTGAAGTATCGAAAGTATAGCAAAAAAAATGACTGCCCGGAAAATTTACCAGACAGCCAGTCGTTGTTGCATGATCACAATTCTATTCTTAAAAGAAGTTGTTCTCATTTGATGGCTCAACTCCTAGACCAACAAAAAATGTTTGAAAATTTAATGCAAACAATAATTTGGCTTGAAAGAGTTGGTTCAAAATAAAAAATGATGATTTAAAAGAATGTTAATTAAAGGGCAATATATTGGCATCAAAATCTGAATAGCTTTCGGTTTATTCTATTTTTCAGAGATCTGAAATCCACAATCCGCAATCCGTAATCAAATTCCCTCTTGCATTTAAATTTTAAAAGGCTATATTATAGTGTGCAAATGTTCACTATAATATGTTTGAAAACAGCTCAAAAACCGAGAATTTACTAAATTATCAAATTCCACCAGAATGGCGTGGACAGGCAAAGATACATACGCTCTATCCGCCAATTCCCAAACACACCGGCAATATTGATTTTGACATCTTCGATTTTGATATGCTCTTTAACGATCCCGCCACAAAAGAGTTAATACGCTCGGGCAAAACTATCGGCTGCTTTTATATTGAGTCACCAGGAATGCGTTCACTTCTTCGCAGACTTAATGTTGAAACTTTTGAGATGCTTACTGCGGCGAGTTCTGTTATTCGTCCCGGTGTTGCAGAAAGCGGAATGATGCAGGAGTTTATCGCACGCCACAAAGATCCTTCACGAAGAAAATATCTTGTGCCCGAAATGGAAACTTATCTCGGCGAAACTTACGGAGTGATGATTTACCAGGAAGATGTAATTAAAGTTGCTCATCACATTGCAGGATTAAGCCTGGAAGATGCTGACCTTCTGCGGAGAGCAATGAGCGGAAAGATGCGCTCGCACCATGCAATGCAGAGAATAGTGGATAAGTTTTTTGTTTCTTGTACACAAAAAGAATTAACAGATTACCAGAGCAAAGAACTCTGGCGGCAGATTGAATCGTTTGCTGGTTACTCTTTCTGCAAAGCACACAGTGCATCGTTTGCGTTGCTTTCTTACCAGGTTGCGTTTCTTAAAGCTCACTACCCCGCAGAATTTATGGCAAGCGTGCTTAACAACGGCGGAGGATTTTATTCTGCTGCAGTTTACATTGAAGAATCAAAACGTTTGGGTTTGAAGATTGAGCTTCCTTCAATTAATGAAAGTGAAAAGGAATATGTGGGGAAGGAAAGAAAAATTCTCGTTGGTTTGAAAGCAATCAAGAATCTTTCTTACAATGCAATTGAAAGAATTGTTGAGGAAAGAAAACGTAACGGTAAATACGTTTCACTGGCAGATTTTCTTGTTCGCACAAAACTTGCTTATGAAGAAACTGCTATGCTGATTCGTTGCGGTGCAATGGGATGTCTCAGGCAAACGCGACCAACGTTGCTTCGCTGGCTAGATATTTATATCCATCGTAGAAGAATAATTGAAGAAAGCTACAATGATCTCTTTCTGAAAGAAACTTTCGCTCTCGAGGAGGAAGTTAAAACGGATTTAAACTACACTCTCGCTGGCATCTGCAAAGAAGAGTATGAAGCTTTTGGCTATATGGTCACACGTCATCCGCTTCATTTCTTTAAAGAGTGGATAGATGAGAGAAGAATTATTCCTGCAAAAGATATGGAACGGAACAAAGGACGACGAGTGAAGATGATCGGATGGTATATGACTTCCAAAAGAATAAAAACCAAAAGCGGTGAGATAATGAAATTCCTTTCGCTCGAAGACCTCACCGGGACTTTTGAAGCTGTCATCTTTCCGAGAGCTTATTACCGAGTTGCGGAGTTTACTTTGTCGATGGGACCTTACCTTGTTACAGGCAGAGTGGATCTGAACGATCACACAAATCTTGTTGTGGAAGATATGAAAGTGCTTTCTTCAACTGCTCTTCAATCGAGTCTGATGAAAGACAGCGTTGAGCACAATTATTATGGTGATGAGGAAAAAATTACTGAAGAAGATTTCGCTCTTGCAAAAGCTCTGGATCAAAAAAAACTGAAAGTTGCTTACGCCGGATAACAAAAGTTGTGTCACGGAATCGTCCGTTACATCTGAATGAGCAGATTAAACAGGAGGAAAAAATGTAGTATATTAACCCATAAAATATTTGAGGGATAATGGCCTGGATATATCTGTTCATTGCAGGACTGTTCGAAATTGGCTGGGCGGTCGGACTTAAATACACAAACGGCTTTACTAAACTCTGGCCAAGTGTAATAACAATTATAATAATGATTTTGAGCTTTTACTTTTTGTCTTCCGCAGTTAAAACAATACCCATCGGAACGGGTTATGCTGTCTGGACGGGTATTGGCGCAGTAGGAACCGCAATCCTTGGTATTTTTCTGTTTGGTGAATCAAAAGAATTCATCAGATTATTTTTCATACTTTTGATTATAATCGGCATAATAGGGCTAAAATTTTTTTCCAAAGTCCCGGTTCAATAAATATAGAACGGATTTTATAATGAAGGTTTTAATTAACTTGATTTCAGTCTCACTTTTATCTGTGATAATATTTTCATGCAGTCCTTCAACTCAGTTAGCTAATCTTTACGTTGATGAAGCATACAAAGGTCTTCAAATAAAGAAAGTATTAGTTGTAGGAATGGCAAAAGAAGAATGGAAAAGAAAAGTTTATGAGAATGAATTCCGCCAGCAGCTAATGAAACATAATGTAGAGGTTTTAACAGCTTGGCAGGAATTGCCGAAGGGAGAACAGATAAGCAAGGAGACATTCGACAAATATTTTAGTGATAAAAATATTGATGCCGTGTTTGTTGTGATATCTGCCGGATCCAAAACTGAAACAACAATGTCCCGTGGTGGTTCATCAAATGTTTATGTCGGGTTTTATGGGTTTTATGCTTCAACTGCTTCGTTTTATTATTCTCCGCGAACTACTTCGGAAGAGAAAATAGTTTATATGAAGACAAATATTTATGAAACTTCTGAAGGCATACTTATCTGGAGTGCAAAATCGCAATCGTACGAACCACAAAATACTGGTGATGTAATTAAAACCGTAAGCTATAATGTTGTTAGTGAACTTAACATGCAGGGCTATATAAAATAATTATTTAGATTGTAATACTTTGTTCTTCGCTTCAACGTATTCTTCCTTTGAAATCCAGCCACCTCTGAGAGCTTTGTATAATCTGATATATGAATTGAAAGTCGATTGCCGGATTTCAGAAAGTTCAAGTTCTACACTGAATAAAGTTCTCTCCGAGATACTTGTAGAAAAAATTACTGTCTAGCGTTTTGCTTATTTTACATATACACATTAAATACTTTCAAGACTTTTATATTATGACTAATCATTATGCGTAGTCTGAAGAATCAATACCTGATTTATAGTTTAACACGTGAATATTATTTTCAAAAATGAAGGAAGAAATCAATGAAGAAAAAAGATTTAATTAAAACAGCCGCAAAGTTAACTAAACCTTTTCGAGTGACTGATGGAAAGAAGTTTCGACTGAAACATTTCGATCCGAACGATACACTTGGATTTAAATCCGAAGATAAGCCAAAAGCAAAAGAGACTCTCCAATGGGGGATTGAAGCTCTTGCAGAATTACAGGACAAACTTTATGCACAAGACCGTTATGCAATACTTTTGATTTTTCAGGCAATGGATGCTGCCGGAAAAGATAGTGTGATCAAACATGTTATGTCCGGAATAAATCCACAAGGCTGCCAGGTATTTTCCTTTAAAGCACCGACGAGTGAGGACCTTGATCACGATTTTATGTGGCGATGTATGAAACGTTTACCTGAGCGTGGAAGGATTGGAATTTTTAATCGAAGTTATTATGAAGAGACACTGATTGTTAGAGTCCACAAAGAAATATTAAACAAA
>JAOTUT010000085.1 GCA_029863735.1 Ignavibacteria bacterium | reverse complement strand
AAGAATACTGATTTAAATTGCTTAAATAAGTTACGTTAGTCTGAGCGAAACCTTGCCCGCTCTGACCTATCATAGACAAAGAAAGCATCATAAATGATGTCAAGAAAATTAGAAGTACACTTTTCATAGATTCCTTTTGTTTTATTTAGATAGTATCATTTTTATTGTTTGCTTATAATTAACTGATTCTAATTTTGCGATGTAAACTCCTGATGATAGTTCTTTTGCATTAAAAACGGCTTGGTAGTCTCCAGCCGCCAGAGTTTCATTCATCAGCTTTGCTACTCTTTCTCCAAGCAGATTATATACTGAAAGTTTTACAGCGCCGTATTCTTGCACTGAATATTTAATGGTCGTTGATGGATTAAAGGGATTTGGGAAATTCTGCTCCATCATATACGTAATTGGCTTTATATTTTCATCCTCTACACCAGTAACGATGTTATTATAATAGATAAATAATTTTAATTGGTTTATTGTAGTAAAATTCGTTAACTCATAAACACCGGATCCGCCTATAGGAACATTAACAACTATTCCACCTACCAGGTCTTGCAACAGACCGGTAACTTGAGGAGGGAGCTCCCAGCTAAAATACATTATCGTCGCACCTTCTGCACTCTGGTACTTTAGTCTATGTTCAAGTGTATCGGAGAATGGAAATCCCGCAGTATACCTGTAATCTTTCCATGAGCTTAGCGAACCATTAAAATTATTTTTTGGAAGAATAAATCTTGCATCAAAAGCCCCAATTGGTGGGAACGGCGGTAGGTCACTTTCACCTAGTTGAATGTCAATACCTTCCGTTGCCGTTTGATCTAAACCGAAATACAAAATTTTCTGTCCCCCAGCATTATCATACACTTGAAAAGGAATTGAAATTTGTGCAGATGTCTGACTGTAAATACTTCCAGCACAAATTATAACAATGAGAAATATCATTGACAGGTTAATAATATTTAATTTCTTTTTAATCATTTAAGAAGAATCATTTTCTTAACGAGATTAAATTTATCTGTTCTTAATTCATATATGTAAATTCCAGAGGCACTATTACTTGCATCCCAACTATAGCTATGTTTGCCTGACTGCATCTCCGAATTAACCAACTCTATAATTTTTTCCCCTAATGTATTGTAAATAGATAGCTTAACATTACTGACATCTTCCGGCAGTGAGAACTCAATAGTCGTTTTCGGATTAAACGGATTTGGGTAGTTTTGTTCCAATGCAAATACTGTTGGTATATACTCTCCGCCTAAGACTAGAAGTTTCTTAATATTTGCATTACTGATCACTACTTCTTCACCTGACTGCATATTGATATTCAATGTATTTCCAGTTTCATCCATCAGTCTCATGTTCTTATTCTCTACTCTTATTGTCAATGGATATGTTACTCCATTCATATTTATCATCTGCATTGAACTATTTATCTCTTCTGCTATTCTTCCACTGCTGAACCTGATGTCAAACATTCCTGAAGGTGGCATTGGCGGTAGTTCGTACTTGTCAAGATTGACCTGTCCATTCACTGCATACAACGTACACATTCTTCCTTCAGCATCTGTAAATATAATTTTCCCCCAGTTTTCCATGAAGAATTCTAAAATTTTTCTGCTACCTTTGGATAATGCTGTTGGAAAGTTAATTTGTCCAGAACCTGTAAGTTTTATCCAGTATCCATGGCCTGGTAATAAATCAGTTACAATATTATATCCGCCTGAATAACCATAGACCATTCCTGTTATCAAACCCGGAGGTGATGTTGTAAGGTCTACAATTTGGACCGTATCCTCATATCCTCCAAAAAGATTCCAACCTGTAACTACATTGATTGAATTGTGAGGTACGATCTCTATTCCACCTACTGGCCATTCATCTCCTGTGTTGTAGGTATTGGCTCCGAGATTTTTCATCCAGTAACCTTCTCCAGGAGTTGTAGTTGTTACTATCTGATATCCACTGACGTATTTGAATACATCAGCACCAGGATCTCTTCCTTGCCACCAAATATCTACTCCTTGACCATCAGGATTTACACCCGGCACAGACACCATATTCCAGCTATCAGCAACTGTTACAGACAATTGAAACGTAGGTCTTGGTTGCACATATATTTCTCCGTTAATAGTTCCTTTAATTATATTCTGTGAACTGGCGTCTGTTAAAATTCCCCCGCTCAGATCAAGTGGAAAAGTACCCGTGTCATTCCCTACCACAAAATTCATTGTTGCAACTGTTCCGGAATCTCCGAGAAATGGCAGATGATTTATCGAATAAGTGAAAAGACGAATTTTATTTGATGTAAGAAGATTCTCAAATAATATATGATCTTGTTTCCGGTTAGTAAGAGCTGCGCTACTAGAAACATAAGTAAGGCTATCAGGGAAATCAAAGTCGATTTGAAAATCAAAAAACTGCTCATAATTATTCACGACAATATTCAAAGTAACAGTATCACGTACATATGCTTCTGCATCTTGTATAAGAATATAATTAGGAGCAAAGGAAGTAGCCATAGCATCAATATAAAATGGATCTTCATCCGGATCATTACTACTTATGGTGTAAGTCGCTGAATATTGACCCTTATTTATATTATGGAACTTTAGATCAAATGTTTTACTTTCACCGGGTGGAATATTTTGAGGAAGAGGTGTGTCATTCCAGAAATATGTTTCTGATGAAAAGAAATCAGTTACAAATAATGTATCATCACCTGTATTACTTAATTGGTAGTTGTACAATAGAGTATCAAGAACTGATATCTCCCCAAAATCTATATTAGTCTCTCCAGAAATATCCGGTGCGGTTATTTTGACATAGCTCGGGTAATATCCGGTAAGAATGTTTACTCCAATTGCATTAGTAATAACCACATTGTTCAATCCCACATTGTATGTACCAGCACTTCCATTTAAATTGAACATTATTCTTACAATTTCACCGTCGTTCCCTAAGAATGGTTGATTTGAAAGTGAGTAAGCAAGAATACGTAATGTTTGTTGATTAACCAGATTTGCCAATATAATGTGATCAGTTTTTCTGAATAACCAGACCGAGTCCTGGGCATACGTCATCACTGAAGGAAGTATAATATCAAACTGAAATCCGACAAACTGGTCTGTATTATTTATTGTAAATGAAATCTTTACCGGATTTCCTGATCTTCCGGAATCAGGAAGCATATAAAGTTCATTAATCTGAGCTTTCACATTTATAGATAAAAATACGATGCTCAGGATTGTAAAAATTTTTATTTTATCTAACAAAACAATCTCTCTCTATTTTATTTATTATTATCATAACAGAAAAAAATAATTTACTTTTTTTTCACATATATTTTAAATTCATCGCGGGAAGGTGTAATATCAATTGCCACTCCTTTAGAAGTACTAGCCTCAGCGTTGGAAATCCTAATTGAAGATTTAATATCATTCTGTAATACTGGTACAGCAGCTAATCTGTAGATTATGGTGAATAGATTATAGTAATCAGCGGGTAATAATCCACCATTCAGATTTTGATTATAAAGTACGACATAAATTTCATCCAGTGATGCCCCGTTCTCTTCAATCTCACCCTTAATTATATTAAAATCCAAAAGCCAGCTGGGATCATTCAAATCAGATCCTTTCTGAATATCCTCGAAAATTACTATAGTGTTATCATCAGGTGCTTTATTTACTAATATTCTAAATTGCAAAGCCTGAGCTTTATCACCCAGATTTAATAATTGGATAACATCTGTATATGAACTGTCTTGTAATTTATTTTCAACTTCTTTTTCAAATATTAATCCGTAGTTCGTGGCGACTTCTTTTGAATTTAAAGAATCAGTTGATTGCGCCATGCTCGGTAAGTGAAACAGTATTATATAAATAATCAGAATAAAGCTAAATTTTAACATCATCAGCCTAATTTTGTTGATAAAAAATTCTTAAACTGCTTGAACAGATACAAAATAAAAAAAATTAGTTTGACAATTCCCACAGAACTATCATTGCATTAGATATTGTTTACCAGAGTGAAAATCGTTTTTATCTAATTGAAAATAATTACAATTGACTCAGACTTAATCTGTCTTTTCTAATATCTTACTTATATAACAAAAGGCTTCCGAATGATCAGCGAGTATTGCTTACCCCGAAAGAGATCTAGGGATTTTTTACATTGCTAACAGCTCTAAACTGACTAACAAGGTCGAATACCACAACAAATTGGATAATATATCCTAATCTGTTTAGTTGCATACTGCGATGCTTAAATCTAATCAACATCAAATAGTAAATTGATTCTTATTAGAATCATAATTTCATCTATTAAACTAGTTCTTATTTAAGAAAAAGATCCCCTCATTTCAGAGGGGATTAGTAATTTACTAAATTGCTCAAAAATTACTTCATAAACATTTATCCGCCGCAGTGTTAACGAAGGAGGACCATCTTCCTGGTTTCAACGAAATTACCAGATAATATTCTATAGAAATACAAACCACTCGGAAGATTACTTGCATCAAATTCAACCTTATAATAACCTGCTGATAAATTTGAATTTAAAATCGTAGCTATTTGTTCACCTAGTTGATTAAATACATCAATTGTTACCTGGCTCGGGCTTGGAATTGCAAATTCTATCTTTGTTGACGGATTAAACGGATTAGGATAATTTTGATATAAGGCATATTCTTCAGGTATCCCAGATTTTAAATCTTCAACTGAAACAGCTTCCTCTATTGTAAATGCATTATCACTAACGTCATTTACTGCGGCATTACCTGCATCACTGATACGTACAAGGCATTGAGTCGAAGGTGTATTAGGGATAGTCCAATTATAAAATCCAAATACTGCCGGTGTTGTTGCAACCACATCAATCCATACACTACCATTGTCTGTTGAATATTCAATTTTAACTTGTGAAACGCTCTGTCTGGTCCAGGTAATATTATGATCTGTGCCAGCCAGCCACAATTCTCCACCATTTGGAGCAGTTACTGTTATCATTGGGCCAGGTGCTATTGTAAAAGTTGCATCACTAACATCATTGATAGATGCATTACTGGCATCACTGATACGAACCAAACACTGTGTTGATGGTGTGTTTGGTACCGTCCAGTTATAACTGCCACCCGATGCAGGTGTCGATGCTACAACACCCAACCAGGCGCTGCCATTATCTGTTGAATACTCAATGCTGACATTTGTAATATTCTGACTGGTCCATGTAATATCGTGCTGGTCATCACCTATCCAGTTTTCACCTCCATTTGGAGCGGTAACAGTTACTAAATTAGAAATTGTAAAAGCGCTATCACTAACATCATTTACCGATGCATTACTGGCATCACTGATCCGAACAAGACATTGTAATGATAGTGTGTTTGGTATTGTCCAGCTATAACTCCCGCTTGCAGCTGGTACTGATACAACAACATCCAACCAGGCGCTGCCATTATCTGTAGAATACTCAATGCTAACATTTGTGATATTCAGACTGGTCCAGGTAATATTTTGTTGAGTACTAACCATCCAGTCTTCACCTCCATTTGGAGCGGTAACAATTACTGCAGGAGAGATTGTGAAAACGTTATCACTAACATCAAATACTGAGGCAAGGTTTGCATTGCTAATACGTACAAGACACTCTGTTGATGGAGTATTCGGGATTGTCCAGCTATAACTTCCACTTGCTGCAGGTACTGACGATACAATATTTAACCAAAGACTACCATTGTTTGTCGAATAATCTATTTTTACATTTGTAACATTGGAGCTTGTCCAGGTTATATTTTGTTGGCTGCTAACCAACCAATCTTCACCGCCGTTTGGAGAAGTTACCTGAACAGTTGCTTGTCCTGGAACAGGCAACATTACAAAGTCATCTAAGTATACAGTTTGTGAGTTTCCTGATGTAGCTTCTTCAAATTTGAGCAAGTAACCAGTATAATTCTGCCCCGAATTGAAAAAATAATTTATCCTGCCCCAGTTTTGAAAGAAATCTTGTGTAATTATTATTCTACCGCTATCAGGATCAATTAATGCATTATTATTAAGTGAATCAATACCAAGGGCGACTTCACCAGTGCCAGTTAATCCATAAACCCCCAAAAAATTACTTGTTGTTACAGAGTCTTTAATCCAAAATGTTAATTTGTAATCTATATTATTCGAAGGAGTAAGTAGTGTCTGGATCAATTCAGTCCAGCCTCCAACAGGAGTAGTCCCAGATTTTATTTCAACACTCCAAAGTCCTGAATGTGCTGCTGTATTCACCGGTTCAACAGAAGCACCGGTTACGGATACATTAGCACTCCAAAATTCAAAAGGATCGGTATTTTCAAATCCCCCGTTCCGCATTAGGTCCTGTGCATTTACAAATGAAAAAGAAATTGCCAAAACAAAGAATGTAATAAGTGATTTCATTGCATCGCTCCTTATTAATTATATTGATTATTATAGTTATTAAATTTAGAAGAGTTCTAATATCATTAAATAAAAATTTGGTTGAAATAGTATATTTAAAATAACAAATATTCCTCGAACTACCCCAAAATGTTTATCAATCTTATAGCCGTATTTTTATTACTTCATCAAAATCATTTTCTTAACTAAAATAAATTTATTGGTTCTTAATTCATAGATGTAAATTCCGGTTGCTACATTACTTGCATCCCACCGGTAGTTATACCATCCGGCTTCTAAATTTGTGTTTATTATCTCATTTACCTTT
>JAOTUT010000084.1 GCA_029863735.1 Ignavibacteria bacterium | reverse complement strand
TTACCAATATTGAAGCAGGTGGTTTCATCACTGGAATCTAACTGATATGCTTTCCTGAAGCTTTCAAGTGCCTCGGTAAATCTTTCGAGTTCAGCGAGGATGTTACCTCTGTTGAACCACGCACTCGTAAAATTTTCTCTGATTGAAACGGCAAGATCGTAGCTGTTTATTGACTGCTCGAGCTTATTCATCTTTGACAGAATCACTCCTCGGTTATACCAGCCATTTGGATTATAAGGATCAAGTTCAAGAAATTTATCGTAAGAACTTAAAGCATTAGTATAGTTTTCGATACTCTCGTAACAATATCCCAACTCGTAATATGCCTCGGAGTACTCAGGATTTAACTTGAGCACTTTGTCAAAGTATTTTATTGCTTCCTCAAACTCTGCATTCCGCTGATGAAGTATTCCAAGACTATAAAGTGCATCTTCATTATTTGGATCGTTAGTGAGTGCATGGTGAAGAGATTCTTTTGCCTGAGTGAATAACCCGATGTTTTCTTCGGCGATTGACTTGTCAACAAGAGCATCGGAATCACCGGGATTTAAGGAAAGAGCTTTATTAAAACATTCTATTGACTCATTAAAATATCCAAGCGCATTAAGGAATAAACCTTTTTTAATCCAGTATTCTGAGTTATAGGGAGCGATTTCGAGAAGCCCATTAATCAAGTATAGTCCGTCTTCATTTAGGTCATTATCAAGACAGGATTGAATTACCTCATCAAACTTATCGAGATAACCATAGACAGAACCGGAATCAATCAGCTTTTTACAATCTTCAATTTGTTCCCTCAAATTTCCATTTCC
Organism: Ignavibacteria bacterium; assembly: GCA_029863735.1. The sequence continues at coordinate 5,931 of JAOTUT010000084.1, read as the reverse complement.
AGATTCAGAAGATTCATCAAAATTAAATTCTTCACTAAAGAAGCTCATTCATTTCCCTTATAAATTTTAATTCCACAAAAAATGTATGACTAAAAAAAACTAAAAACAAGAACTGATTGAGTTGAAAGATTAATAAAATTTTAGTAAGCAATTTTCAGGCACAAAAAAACCTCGCATTAAGCGAGGCTGTAAATGTTTTGTATGGTCCCAGATTATTTTTTTAGTACCGCCGTCACTTTTTTCGCAGCATTATCAAATGATTCTGCAACTTCAAAGTTAAGTCCTGATTTCCTCAAAAGAGCTCCTGCTTCTTTCGCGTTTGTTCCTTCAAGCCGGACAACAATTGGGACATCAATATTCATATCAAGTGCAGCATCAATTACACCTTGAGCAACGCGGTCGCATCTTACAATTCCGCCAAAAATATTAATTAAAATCGCCTTAACATTCCGGTCGGAAAGAATAATTTTAAACCCGCTAGCAACAGTTTCTTTATTTGCACCACCGCCCACATCGAGGAAGTTTGCAGGTTCACCTCCTGCAAGCTTAATTATATCCATCGTTGCCATTGCAAGTCCGGCACCGTTAACCATACAGCCAACATTGCCATCAAGTTTTATATAATTTAGATTATATCTGGAAGCTTCAATTTCCAGCGGGTCTTCTTCATACAGATCACGGTAAGCAGCAATCTCGGGATGTCGGAAAAGAGCATTGTCATCGAAATTCATTTTCGCATCAAGAGCTACTACTTTATCATCATTGGTAATTATTAATGGATTTATTTCAAGGAGGGATGCATCTGTTTGTTCATAAGCTTTGTAAAGAGATTTGATGAAAGGTATAAAACTTTTAAATGCACTTCCATCAAGTCCTAGCGCAAATGCAAGTCTGCGAGCCTGGTATGCTTGCAATCCAACAGCAGGATCGATCCATTCTTTAATAATTTTTTCCGGAGTCTCTTCAGCAACTTTTTCAATTTCCACTCCGCCTTCAGTAGAAACCATGATTACATTTTTAGATTCTGCACGATCAAGTAGAATTCCGAGGTACAATTCTTTTTTGTAATCGAACCCTTCAGTGATGAATAGTGTTTTTACTATTTTACCTTCCGGTCCCGTTTGATGAGTAACCAAAAGATTTCCAAGTATTTTCCGAGCATACTCTTTTGCTTTTTCAACGGAGGTTGTAAACTTAACCCCACCTTCAAGAATCAGTTCATTTCGTTTTGAAGGATTGTACAATTTTCCTTTCCCTCTTCCTCCGGCGTGGATTTGTGATTTAACCACATACTGATTAATACCCCGCTGCTGAAGTGTATTTATCGCAGCATCAAATTCACTGATATTTTTAATTGCTATTCCATCCTGAACAGGAACGCCGAATTTCTTAAGTGTTTCCTTTGCCTGATACTCGTGAATTTTCATTCTTACCTTTTAAATGTTTAAGATACAATTGTCACACTGAGCTTGTCGAAGTGTGACGACAAAATTATAAAAATAAAGTCATCCTTCGACTGGCTCAGGATGACATAATTCACACCTTACTTCCCACTCATAAATGGATAACGCCAATCCTTCGGAGGATCAAAAGTTTCTTTAATTGTTCTAGCAGTCATCCATCTCATTAAGTTCATTGCGCTTCCAGCTTTATCATTAGTGCCTGAAGCTCTTCCTCCGCCAAACGGCTGCTGACCAACAACTGCTGCAGTACACTTGTCGTTTATATAAAAGTTGCCTGCTGCATTTCTTAGCCTGTCTGACATCTTAATTATCGCTTTTCTGTCCTGTCCCCAAATTGCTCCGGTCAACGCATAAGGAGAAGTTTCATCACACAAAGTCAATGTTTCATCAAACTTATTATCATCATACACATATATTGTAAGAACCGGCCCGAATATTTCTTCTTCCATTGTTTTGAATTTCGGATTCGTAGTTACAATTGTGGTCGGCTCGATGAAATATCCTTTTGAATCATCAAAATTACCGCCTGTTATAATCTCATCTTCGTTAGAACTTTTTGCATATTTGATGTATTCAGTTATTGTTTCGAATGCACCTTTATCAATTACGGCAGACATAAAGTTTGTGAAGTCTTCAACATCACCCATTTTTATTTTTCCGACTTCAGCAACATACTTTTCTTTAAACTCTTTCCATAAAGATTTTGGAATATACATTCTTGAAGCAGCAGAACATTTTTGTCCTTGGTATTCAAAAGCACCACGCAAAGCTGCAACAACAAGAGCATCAATATCTGCGGAATTATGCGCAAAAATAAAATCCTTACCGCCCGTTTCACCAACAATGCGCGGGTAGTATTTCATATTTTTAAGGTTGTCGGAAATAAGTTTCCACATATTCTGAAATACTTCGGTTGAGCCAGTAAAATGAATACCTGCGAGATTTGGATTTGTCATCGCTGGTGTTCCAACCTGTCCACCGGATCCTGGAACAAAATTTATTACGCCTTTCGGTAAGCCAGCTTCTTCAAATAATTTCATTAAATAATATGCTGAATAAACAGCACTCGATGCAGGTTTCCATACGCTAACATTACCAACAATTGTAGGTGCGGTTGGAAGATTTCCTGCAATTGATGTGAAGTTAAAAGGAGTTACTGAAAAAATGTAACCTTCCAGCGGTCTGTATTCTGATCGATTCCACATACCATACGGTGAATAAGGCTGTTCTTCCATAAGTTTTGCCATGAAATAACAATTATATCTGTAGAAATCAACAAGCTCGGCAGCAGCATCAATTTCTGCCTGGTAAACAGTTTTGGATTGACCGAGCATTGTTGCAGCATTTATTGTTGATCTCCAGGATCCGGCTAATAAATCAGCTATCTTTAAGAAAACTGCAACTCTATGTTCCCATGGCATTTCAGCCCATTCTTTGCGAGCTTCAAGTGCAGCTTCAATTGCCATATCAACTTCTTTTTTACCTGCTTTATGATAAACTCCAAGATTATGACTATGATTATGCGGTATGACCATTTTTTCGGTATTGCCGGTTCTCACCTCTTTGCCACCAATAATAATCGGGACTTCTATTTGTTTCGATTTTAATTCTGTTAATTTTTTCTTTAATTCTTCTCTTTCTGGGCTGCCCGGTTTATACGATTTTACTGGTTCATTTACAGGTTGCGGAACTTTGAAATAAGCGTTTGACATTTTATATCCTGATAATTAAAAATTGTAGTAGTAAAATTACCGTTTTTGGTTTTGAGATACAATTTAAAGTGAGGTTTATTGGAGCAAACAACTCATAATTTTAGCAAATGTTTTCCTTTGCATTTAACATATAAGGCATTATTTTAAATGTAGTCAAATGAAATGGAAGCGCAGAGAGAGGATTGGCTTCCTTATCATTCCTTACTATTATAACTAATCTTGTCAGGAATAATTTCGGAGTAAATGCAATGGGATCATTGAAGGCTTTTTACACCATACCTGAACTTTACAAATATCTTACAGAAGATTTCGGACCCAAAAAGGGCGGATATGCGATTCAGCGAAAAGTTGATAATGTTTACAAAGGTATCTCTTACAAAGAACTGAAAGAAGAAACAGATGCATTTGCTTTTGGACTCGCCGCACTCGGACTAAAGAAAGACGATAGTGTTTCACTCATTTCCGAAAACCGACCGGAATGGGTCTATGCAGATTTTGCAATGCAGTTGCTTGGCATAGTCAACGTCCCACTTTATCCTTCACTGACTTCTGATTCAATTGAATACATCTTGAATGATTCCGAATCGAAAGCGATAATTGTATCGACTGGCTTTCAATTAAACAAAGTGCAGAAGATTATGAAGAACTGCAAACATCTTAAGCATATAATAATCCTTAATGATCATGATAATGTAGATACCACTGATAATTTATTTACATTCAAGCAGATCCAGGAAAAAGGAAAAAATATTCAGAAAAGTAATCCTGACCTCATTAAAAAATTTTCAGCCGGAATTAAGGAGGATGATGTTTGCACGATCATTTATACTTCAGGAACAACCGGCGAACCCAAAGGAGTTATACTCACTCACGAAAATATTATTTCAAACGTAAATGCTGTGTTGGATGTTTTTCCTATTACTAAGGACGATGTCTTCCTGTCCTTCCTTCCACTTTGTCACATCTTTGAAAGAATGGGTGGATACTATACAGCATTTGCCGCAGGCTGTACAGTATATTATGCTGAGAGTATAGAAAAAGTTGCGTCAAACCTTCTTGAAGTGAGACCGACTTTGATGACATCTGTACCAAGACTTTTTGAACGAATTCAATCACGCATTATTAAAAATGTTGAAAGTCAACCCGTAGCAAAGCAAAAGATTTTTTACTGGGCTTTAGACATAGGGAAAAAATATTATGCTGATAAAAGGAAAGGTTCAGTTCCTTTGGCTCTTTCTGCGAAATATAAAATCGCTGACAAACTAGTATTCAAAAAAATCAGGAATCGAACTGGCGGAAAATTAAGATTTTTTATTTCAGGCGGTGCTGCTTTATCAAAAGAACTGGGTGAATTTTTTGAAGCTGCCGGAATCAAAATTGTCGAAGGTTATGGATTGACTGAGTCCTCACCTGTAATAACTGCAAACAGATTTGATGATTATAAATTCGGTACAGTTGGCAAACCTTTGCCTAATGTGGAAGTTAAAATTGCATCGGATGGTGAGATACTCGCACGGGGTCCAAACATTATGAAAGGTTATTACAAAAAGAAAAAAGAAACTGAAGAAACTGTGATAAACGGTTGGCTTCATACCGGGGATATCGGCACATTTGACTCTGAAGGATTTTTAATGATAACGGATAGAAAAAAACATCTGTTCAAGACAAGCGCCGGCAAATATATTGCCCCGACCCCGATTGAAAATATTTTTATGGCAAGCAAATACATTGATCAGTTTGTTCTCATCGGCGATAAAAGAATGTTTCTCAGTGCTTTAATCGTTCCTGATTATGAAGCGCTTAAGGAGTATGCTGATGCGCACAGAATTCCTTATTCCAATGATTCTGAGCTTACTGGCAACGAACAGATTTACAAGTTGATTGAAGAAGATATGGGAAAACTCCAGAAGAAGCTTGCTAATTATGAACGTGTAAGAAAATTTGCTTTGCTGGATAAACCATTCACAATTGAAACAGGTGAAATTACACCGAGCTTAAAAATAAAGCGGAAGGTTGTTGAGGAAAAATACAATTACCTCATTGAGAAAATGTATTTTGGAGGAATGGAAAAGAACTAAACGCTTTTCATTACATCGATCATTTTTTGATGAACTACACCATTTGTCGCAAGTATTTGTTCTGAATAGATATCATTTGTTTTTCCGTCAAAATCAGTAACAAGTCCACCCGCTTCTTCAACAATTAATTTGCCTGCACATAAATCCCACGGATGAAGTGATACTTCCCAAAAACCATCGAAAACACCATTTGCAACGTAGCAAAAATCAATTGCAGCAGAACCAAGTCTTCTGATTGCACGAGCTTGCTTCAAGAAAGCAATGAACCTTTCGAAGGCTTTGTTAGGATTTTCTTTTATGTCGTATGGAAATCCCGTAACCAACATACCGTGACCAAGATTTGTATTCTGGTTTACATTTATTTTTTTTCCATTTTCATAACTGCCACTGCTTTTTTCTACCGAATATACTATATCTCTTATAACATCGTAAACAACTCCGGCAATTGTTTCACCATTTTTCTGCACACCGATTGAGACTGAAAAAATTGGAAGTCCGTGTGCAAAGTTTGTTGTCCCATCCAACGGATCAATTACCCAGAGATACTCTTCACCACCTTTGGCTGGATTTGCCTCACTTCCCTCTTCTGCAAGTATTCCGTGTGAAGGATATTTTTTTCTTATGAAATCTGTTATCAGCTTTTCTGAAGCTTTATCTGTTTCAGTTACAAGATTTAGT
>JAOTUT010000083.1 GCA_029863735.1 Ignavibacteria bacterium | reverse complement strand
TTGAAGGTGTATTAGAAGGTTGTGCTGACAGAGAATCAACCTGGATTTCTGATGAACTAAAATCTGCTTACAGAAGATTAAGAAAACGTGGGGATATTCAGACTGTTGAAACCTGGAAGGATGGGGAACTTGTCGGCGGACTTTACGGAATCACTTTCCTTGGTGCATTTTTTGGTGAAAGTATGTTCTCAAAAGTTTCGCAGGCATCCAAAGCTGCACTTGTCACGTTACTGAAACATTTGGAAGAAAAAGAATTTGTGCTTCTCGATGTGCAGTATATGACAGAACATTTAAAAATGTTTGGAGCAGTTGAAATTTCTTTTGAGGAATATACTAAGATACTTCATAAAGCTTATGCGAAAGTTTGTGAGTTTTAGATTGTCAAGGTGTGACCGTGACAACCGATATAAAGTCTCCCTTTACTAAAGCCTGCCTGCGATAGGCAGGGGAGACATTAAAATTTTAAGGTTTTACTAAAATCAATTCCTTCTGCGGAGGAGAAATAAACTCACAGCCATTCTTTGTTATATATACTTCTTCTTCAATTGTGGAAACACCGTAGCCTTCAATGGGTAGTCTTGGTTCGATTGTAAAAACCTGTGCTTCTTCTAATGGCATAAAAGGTGCATTGCCATATCTTTCCCAAGCAGGAAACATTCCCGCAACTCCATCGTGAACAGTTTTGCCAACTTGGTGTCCAAGGCCGTGTGGATATTCGGGGTAGCCATTATCAGTAATGTACGATCTTGCAATCGTATCCATATCAACACCTTTAACTCCGGGTTTTGTCGCATCAGCTACTTTTTGTATTGAATCACGGATTACTTCAAATCCTTTTTGAACTGGTGAAGGAGCATTTGTTTCGCCATCATTTAAAATGTACCAGGTTCTCTGCAAATCGGAACAGTAGCCTTTATACTTAATTCCGAAATCCATATTAACGACGGTTCCTTTTTGAATTACTTTATCGCTTGGACCTTCGTGTGGACCATTTGGATTAGGACCAGCAAACACAGCCGGACAATGTGTTTCTTCCCAGGCAGCTTCGTATCCTTTATCATTGTGAAGTTTTCTCACGTAGTTTGCAATATCAATTTCGGTCATTCCCGGTTTCATATGATTTGTTACTGCATCAAATATTTTTAAAGTTTCTTTGATGGCTTCTTTCATCAATGCAACTTCAGTCGAAGATTTTCTTCCCCTCAAAGCAGAAATAATTTCTTCGGAGCTTACAAGTCGTTTTGCGTATTCAGTTCCTTCGAGATGTTCAAGAAGAATCTGGTACATACCATAAGTCAAACCATCACCAAGCACAGAATTTTTTGAAAAGTTAATTGCAATCTTTTCCGGATTCTTTCTGGAGATGTAATCTCTTAAAGGTTCACGGATTGATTTGAGGTAAGTAATAATATTTTTATACAATCCTGCTTTCTTGAAATTGCCTTCTTCCATCGAGCCGACAATTGCTGTTGTATCGCCATCTTTACTAATACAAAAAGCCGCCTGCCAGGTTGAATTTACTCCAACGGTCATATCCATGACCGGATCTGTCATCATTGAACTTTCTCTAACAAATGTAATCCACATATCAATATTTTTTTCTATGAGAATTCCCACTGCCTGGTTGATTTTTTCTTTTAGGATTGCATTATCCATATTAAACTCCTGTTCATTAATAATTGAAAGAAAAACTATAGCAATTTATCAATTAGACTCAGAATATTCTATTTTTAAGAATAAAAATAGACATGCCGGAAGTGATATTTATCAAAATTATCAATTGCCTGTGCAGATAATTAAGGTTTTGAATTCTCTATTTAGTAATTTTCTTATGCCTAATAAATAAAGTTTTTAATTAACAAATAATTCATTAGGGGAAATAGAGTAAATAATTTAGTTCTTCACAAAAATTTCATCACCAATCCAGTAAAATAATTTTATACATAGAGGTTTACATGTCAGAATATATTGAAAAAATACTAAAGGATGTAAAAGCAAAAAATCAAAATGAGCCGGAATTTCACCAAGCTGTGGAGGAAGTTCTTGAATCACTTGAAGTAGTTCTTCAGCGACATCCTGAGTACAGGTCATTAAAAATTTTAGAAAGAATGGTTGAGCCGGAAAGAGTAATTATGTTCCGGGTTCCGTGGATGGATGACCAGGGAGAAATTCAAATCAACCGCGGATATAGAATTGAAATGAATAGTGCAATTGGACCTTACAAAGGTGGTCTGCGTTTTCACCCATCAGTTACTCTCGGCATTTTAAAATTTCTCGCCTTTGAACAAGTATTTAAAAATTCATTAACAACTCTTCCGATGGGCGGCGGTAAAGGCGGATCTGATTTTAATACAAAAGGAAAAAGTGATAATGAAATTATGCGCTTTTGCCAGAGTTTTATGATAGAACTTTTCCGACACATCGGTCCGAACACAGACGTGCCGGCAGGAGATATTGGAGTAGGAACAAGAGAGATAGGCTATTTGTACGGTCAATACAAAAGATTAAAGAATGAATTTACAGGAGTTCTTACTGGAAAAGGATTGAATTGGGGCGGCTCATTAATTCGTCCGGAGGCAACAGGATTTGGCTGTGTATATTTTGCTGAAGAAATGTTGAAAACAAGAAAGACTTCTTTCGATGGAAAAACAGTTGCCGTCTCAGGTTTCGGAAACGTTGCCTGGGGTGCAGTAATGAAAATTAATGAGCTCGGTGGAAAGGTTGTCACACTTTCTGGTCCTGATGGCTATGTTTATGACCCTGATGGAGTGAAGGGAGAAAAAGTTGATTACATGCTGAAGCTACGTTCAAGCAATAAAGATGCTGTTGAAGATTACGCAAAAAAATTTAAGGTGCAATTCTTCCCGAATAAAAAACCATGGGAAGTAAAAGTTGATGTTGCATTACCTTGCGCTACTCAGAATGAAATCTTTGCAGAAGATGCAAAAGAATTATTGAAGAACGGCTGCTTTTGTGTCTGTGAAGGCGCGAACATGCCAACAACAATTGAAGCTTACGATATTTTTAATGAAGCAAAAATTCTTTATGCACCTGGTAAAGCATCGAACGCTGGCGGAGTTTCAACATCCGGACTTGAAATGTCACAGAACAGTATGCGTTTGCCATGGCCAAAAGAAGAAGTTGACAAGCGTCTCCACGAGATTATGATAAGAATTCACGAGACCTGTGTAACTACTGCTGAAAGATTCGGAACGCCGGGTAACTATGTAAATGGTGCAAACATTGCTGGTTTCCTAAAAGTTGCAGATGCTATGATTGACCAGGGATTAGTCTAATTAACAACCTGCTTGCCGGCAAGGCAGGTTGACAATTAAAAATCAAAAATGAAGGCGGTTCAATGAATCGCCTTTATTATTTGTAGTAATTCTTAGAATTATTCATTTTTAACTATTCATTGTTAATTACTTCTCCTGCATTTCACCTGCCCTTTTTCTATATTAGCCTATGAGAAAACAAATCTTAACAACTCTTTTTTAAAAAATGGATAAAGAATTTTCGATTAAAGAAATCAAGCTGGAAAACGTATTTCACACCAGATTAAAAAAATTCCAGAAGCTGATGCGTTTCAAGATACAGGAGATTCTTCTTGTATCAAGTATTTATGATTACTACCTCTTTGAGGAAGACGGAAGACTTTATGAGTTGATCAGAAGCGAATACCAAAACCTAAACTTAAGCCAGGCACCGGAAATAACGCACGTTACAACTGGAGAAGAAGCAATAGAACTGCTTAAAGGTGAACACAATTTTGATCTGATTATTGCAACACTTCACATCGAAGGTATGCACGTGGTTGAGTTTGCAAATCTGGTAAAGGAAATAGGTATTGAACTTCCGATTATTTTACTGGCTTATGACAATAAAGAGAGAAAAGAACTTACTACTCATTATGATACTTCAGTCTTTGAGAGAATTTTTATATGGAGTGGCGATTACCATCTCCTCATAGGAATCATCAAGTATCTTGAAGACAGAATGAATGTTGTTGATGATACGAAGGACATTGGAGTGCAGGTAATAATATTAGTTGAAGATAATGTCAAATTTTATTCGTCCTATCTGCCTCTTGCTTATACAGAAATATTCAACCAGTCGCAGCGGCTGATTTCAGAAGGAATAAATATTACTCACAAATATTTGAGAATGAGAGCCAGGCCAAAAATTCTTCTCTGCACAACTTATGAAGAAGCCTGGCATTATTTTGAAATGTATGAAGATAATGTCCTTGGAATTATTACTGATAATAACTTCAAGCACTATGGAGTTCGTGATACAGAGGCAGGCTTGAAATTTGCAACTGCAGTCAAGGAAAGGCACAAAGATATTCCAATCCTGATTCAAACCAGCGATCAAAATCTTGAAAAAAAAGTAAAAAAGATTGGCGCATCATTCCTTTATAAAAATTCTCCACGTCTATTGCACGACTTAAGAGAATTTATGCTTGACCACTTTGGTTTTGGTGATTTTATTTTTGAACTTAATGATGGAACTGCAGTCGGGCGTGCTGTAAATTTAATGGAGCTTGCTGATCAGATTGCTAAAATACCTGAAGAAAGTCTGCTGCATCATGCTGAGGGGAATCACTTCTCCCGCTGGCTGAAAGCAAGAACTGAGTTTTATCTTGCTCATCAATTAAGACCAAGAAAAATTACAGACTATGAATCACCGGAACATTTACGAAAAGATCTCATAAATTCAATTACAAATTATCTTGAAGAGAGAACAAAGGGTGTAATTTCTGATTTCAGGAAGGACACATTTGATCCGAAAAACAGTTTTGCAAGAATTGGTGGCGGCTCGCTTGGTGGAAAGGCACGTGGACTGGGATTCATTAACACTTTAATTGCAAACTATAACATAAAGCATTTATTTAAAGACGTTGAGATTTCTGTTCCTTCTGCAGTTGTGGTTGGAACTGAAGTGTTCGATCAGTTTATGCATGATAATAATCTTGAAAGCTATGCTTTTATTGAGAGTGACGATGTTAAAATAACTCAAAAGTTTATTGAAGCTTTTCACTTTCCTAAAGAAGTTCAGCAGAAGCTTTATGACTTTCTTGAAATAATAAAGGAACCTCTTGCCGTAAGATCATCAAGCCTTCTGGAGGATGCACAGTTCCAACCGTTCGCCGGTGTTTACGAGACTTATATGCTTCCGAACAGTAATTCTGATATTAACGTGAGACTTGAAGAACTGCTTCAGACGATAAAAGCTGTTTACGCTTCAACATATCATCGGAGAGCTAAAGATTATATGAAAGCAACAGCCTATCGTTTGGAAGAGGAGAGGATGGCTGTTATTGTTCAAAGGCTTGTTGGTACCGAACATAAAGGAAAATTCTACCCGGATTTTGCTGGGGTTGGCAAGTCTTTCAACTTTTATCCTGTCCCTCCACAAAAATCTGATGACGGAATTGCTTTGGTAGCTCTTGGGCTCGGTAAAACAGTTGTTGAAGGTGGAAACACTGTTAGATTCTGTCCTCGCTTCCCAAAACATCTACTTCAATTCTTTTCAACAAAAGAAACTCTGATGCATGCACAACAGGATTTCTATGCACTCGATCTTAGTGGTAAGCTTGATCATCATCCAGAATCCATAAAAGACCCGCTTGTTAAAACATATGATCTGCTTGAATCAGAAGCGGATGGAACTTTATTCTCAGTCGGTTCAACATACTCGCTGGAAAATGAAGCTGTGTATGATGGAATATCCCGCGATGGAATTAGAGTTGTAACATTCTCACCAATACTAAAACACAAAATGTTTCCTCTTCCTGAAATACTTAATATGCTATTAGGATTAGGAACCTGGGGAATGGGCTCAGCAGTAGAAATTGAATTTGCAGTTAACCTTAGTTTGCCACCAGACAAACCAAAAGAATTTGCTATGCTGCAGATGAGACCTTTAGTCATCAGTAAAGAACTTGATGAACTCAAGGTTGATTTTCAACCACAGGATCTTATCTGTCAAAGCAGCCAGGTGCTTGGCAACGGTGCAACAGATGATATTTATGATTTAGTGATGGTTGATAACAATAAGTTTGACAGAGCAAAAAGCAAAGCAATAGCAATGGAGATTGCAAAACTCAATTCAAAATTACTAAGTGAAAATAAACCTTACATTCTAATCGGATTGGGAAGATGGGGCTCACTCGATCCCTGGCTTGGAATTCCTGTAACCTGGGATCAAATATCGGGTGCAGCTGCAATTGTTGAATCAGGCTTTAAAGATTTTGAAGTAGAACCATCACAGGGTTCTCACTTCTTCCAGAATATTACTTCTTTCCGTGTAGGATATTTTACAGTTGACGCCGCGCACAAGATAGGGTTCATAGATTGGGATTGGCTCCTGTCTCAGAAAGTTGTTGAAGAGCTTGAGTTCACTAAGCATCTTCAATTTAAACAACCAGCTTCGGTAAAAATAAACGGACATAAAAATATCGGTATAATTACAAAACCAGATTTTATTCGCTGATCAATAACATTTAAATTTCTGATGCAATAAAAATTATTATATAACAATTAGAAAATTTAATTTATCTACTCGACCTATCAACAATTAATTACTTTATAAAATACTTATACAGGAGTTAAAATGTCCGACTATATTAAAGACTTAATGGCAGAGGTTAAAGCCAAACATCCAGCACAACCAGAATTTCACCAGGCAGTTCAAGAAGTCGCAGAATCGCTGGATCTGGTTCTTGAAAGACACCCCGAGTACCGTTCAGCAAAAATACTCGAAAGAATTATTGAACCC
>JAOTUT010000082.1 GCA_029863735.1 Ignavibacteria bacterium | reverse complement strand
AGGTATTGAATCTCCCCTATATATGCTTTTTGTATTTCATATGATAGTAGGCAGCCTGATTCTCCCCGGTGCTGTGGTTTACACACTCGCCATAATTTTTGTGGCATTGTTTATTCTTTTAATTATTCTTGAACATTTTGCTGTTTTGCCGCATCATCCCATTAACGGACTGTTTGATATTGACCTTTACAGCAATATTAATTTTGTTCTGGCATACATCTCCACATTTACGGTTATGATATTTGTAAGTGTTTACCTGGCAAACGGTCTCGCACGTCAATTATATAAGCGCGAAAAGGATCTTGTAGAATCAATAAAAAAAATAAATGCAGCTGAGAAGGAAAAGCAAACATACATTATGGGCATCGTTCACGAAATAAAAACTCCCATTGTTGCTGTTGCCTCATACATAGATATTATTTTACAAAAATTTCTGGGACCAATTGATGAAACTGTTGAAGAAAAATTAGTGCGGGCAAAAAACAGAACCGATGAAGGAATCCAGATGATAAATGATGTCCTTAATGTATCAAAGCTTACTCTTTATGATCAGTATGATGAGGGGGAGATTGATATCTATGAATTAGTATCCAGTGTTATTAAGAGAAGAACTGCTTCGGCTGAAGCTCACTTAATAAAACTAAATCTGCTTGATAAGAGAGAGAAAAAAGAAAAACTTAAAGGTGATAAATTTCTGCTTGACATTGCTGCCTCAAACCTTATCGGAAATTCAATTAAATACGGTGTTGATGGAGGTAATGTTGAGGTAACAATCAACAGTGATTCCAAGAATATTTATATCGAAGTATGTGATGATGGTGTTGGTATTCCCCCAAATGAATTGCCTAAAATATTTAAAGAATTTTATCGTGCGGTTAATGTAAGGAAAATTATTTCCGAAGGTTCTGGTTTAGGTCTTTCCGTTGTAAAAAGAATTGTAGAAAGACACGGCGGAACAATCAAAGCTAAAAGTCCTTCGCGCATGGCTAAGAAAGATCATCCCGGTACCTGCTTTACAATAGAGCTTCCTTTTCATAGAAAGGAAAAAGACGAAGCTACGGAAGAATTCAAAGCAAATAATTGAATCAAAAAATCCCACTCAAAATTTTCAGTTATGAATTTCATCGAGGGCTTGTCTTGCCAAATTAACTAGTTCCCAGTACGGTGGTGTATAACCACTTTCATTTTTAAATTGATTTGCCAAAACTATTAGCCTCGCCTTAATCTGATTGTGTGTTTCTGAATAACTAACATTCTTTAAAGCTGCTTCTGCACTCATACCTTCCGGGACAGGACCTTCTGAGCCGAATAAATTTAGAATTATGCTATAGAATTTCATTATTCTGCCAACCGGCAAAGCATACCAATCATAAGACAGAACTTTTCCACTGTCCGCTTCTTCTAACATTACGTCTGTTACGGCATTATCCATATGATCTTTATAAAGTGTCTCCGGATCTCTCCATTCAGCAACAACGGAAATCTGCGGATCATATTCAAGATCTGAAGGTTCCTGTGTTTCAAAATATTTAACTCCAAACGCTGCCAGCCAGCTTCTTGTTCCCTTTGATGAAATAGTTGATAGTCCTGTCCATAACGTTATTCCAAATTTCTTATATGCGGAAGAAGCAACTTCAGAACAAAATTGGTTTTCGTATTCATTAATGTTCATCTCAAAATCGTAGGAAATATGTTTTCTCTTAGCCTCTCCTAACGAGTATTCTGCTGCCAGGTGCGGAAGCATTGTAGTCTCTTTTAATAAATCTGATCTTAGCCTTAACACCATAATTCTAAGTTTTTTATCATTGAGATATTCTTCTAAAGAAGAAATAGTGACCCCTCTTTCAATATGTGATTCGATTATAGAAATCAATTTTGTTTTTTCGTCTATATGAACTAAAGCGATATGTGAAAAGTTTCCCGGATAATCATTACCTCTTGCAATTAAAGCTGATGTTGGTGCGCCTCCTCTTGAAACTAAAATATCTCCGCTATGGACAATAACACCAAGAATTTCTACCGAGGGTGTTTCAGATAGTTCGTCTATTCCCTTAATCAAAGGATCAACTTTGTTCTCAGGTAATTGCAACATTATTTCTTCTATTGCAATTCTGTTCCCATACAATAATTGATAGAGTGTGTTTTTGGCAATTGTGGAATTCATATCCCAAAGTCGGGAATGTTCCTTTACAACTTTTCTAAGATTCGAATAAAAATTTATGTAATCAGGAAAGTATTGAGTGCAAATGGGAACAAGTGGTGCGATATTAAAGATATTGTTTTCAATAGTTGCAAATTTTTCATCAGAAGGACCTAGTGTGTCAGCTGAAATCTTATTCAAAAGCATTTCAGAATTAGTTATTAATGAATCAACGGTGAACTTTATTTTATCGCAGCCTTCAAGATTTGCTGATATGAATTTCATCTCTAAACTTTTCCATATGCTATCTCTGTTCCAGCTAAAAGGTGATCTATTTCCCTCGTGTATTGGTGTATTATGATCAAGAGGAATTAGAAGAACAAGATACAGTCCCACGATGGAGAAAATCAGAATAAAGGTCTTGGGATATTTTTTCATTATAGATTTTATACTCACGCTTGGAAATTAAAGGATGAGAGTTGTAATTCCCAAATATTTATTTAAAAGCCCAGGCTTCATTCTGGCAATCGGTTAAATGCCTGAATCACAGGCAAAGATATTTAGTACAAAAACTCCTGCGAACGTTTACAGAGATTTACTATTCTTTTGGAACGTCCAATTCAACCAGCTGAGATGACACACCAGGAAGAAGCGCAACCTTACGAGCAATTTCTTTGTTGTCTTTTTCTTTTCCAACTAATTCAAGAATAAGCAATCCAGTGTCGGAACAATTTTCCAATACCCCATCGTGAATACCTAAACGTGTTTTTATGTTGCAACCCCAGGCAGTAAGTATTTGCTGCACTTTTACTGCGGAGTCTTTTCTTTTACCGATTAGAATTATAAGTATGGTTTTCATTGTTTATCCCCAAAATAAGTAGTAAAAATTCATAACACAAAAATACAAAAAATAGAAAGATCATTTTATCAAATAAGAAAGATGTATATTATTTTGGTTTACAATTTTAAGTTTCCACAAAAAGAATTGGATAAAGATAGAAATATAGAATTATCAGTGACTGATAATTAGTTAAATGAATCATCTGCAGGTTTTTAAAAAAAATAATAAAGAGATACTGCTATCTTATTCATTGGCGGGCAATCTCTTTATCGCTATAATTTAGAGAGGTTATTTATGAGTACATTAACCACACCCCGGGATACTCTCAGCAATTTGATTGCTGAGGGAAACGGCATTGAATTGACAAAATTTATTGAAACTCTAACCCCATCGGAAACAGCGAGAACCATTTCCCGATTGACAGAAGGGGAACAGCTTCAGTTGTTCAGTCTTCTTAAACCCAAAGATGCCGCCGATATGATTGAAGACATTCCGGACGAACAAGCTGCAGGTTTGGTTGAAGATATACCGTCTGAACAGGCAGCGGCTATCATGGAGGAGATGTCCAGCGATCATATTGTTGATGTGCTGGGTGAAATGGATGATGATGCAAGCCAGGCAATTCTTTCTAAAATGCATCGTGAAGAAGCTAAAGAAGCACGTATGTTATTAGAATATGAACCGGATTGCGCAGGTGGACTCATGATTTCCGAATTCCTTGCTTATGGAATTGATAACACTATCCAGGATGTTCTCAACGATCTACAAACCAATAGAAGTAAATATGCTGATTACCATGTCCAGTATTTTTATGTCCTCGATCCGGAGGAGAAACTTACAGGTGTGCTTCGCATTAATGATTTACTATTTCCTGCACGTGATACACTGCTTTCCCAGGTAATGATTCCTTCACCTCTCAGAGTATCGGATAAAGCATCGCTTAAAGAGCTTCAGGATTTTTTTGAAGAGCGTCACCTTTTCGGAGTACCTGTTGTCGATGATAAGGAGAGATTGATAGGTGTGGTGATGCCTAGTGACGTTGAAGAAGCAGTAAATAAACAGAAAACAAAAACCTTTTTAAGGTTGAGCGGTATAATTGGCGGAGAGGAGTTCCGTACAATGCCTCTGCACTCACGTTCAGGACGTCGGCTTTCCTGGTTGAGTTTGAACATTGTGCTCAACATTATTGCGGCAAGTGTAATTGCTCTTTATCAGGATACACTTGCTGCTGTAATTACACTGGCGGTTTTTCTGCCTATGGTAAGTGATATGAGCGGTTGTTCCGGCAACCAGGCCGTGGCTGTTTCAATGCGTGAGCTTGCCCTTGGTTTAGTTCGTCCGGGCGAACTTCTTTGGGTACTTGCCAAGGAAGCTAAAGTCGGAATCATCAACGGACTGGTGCTTGGCTTGCTACTTGGAGGTGTTGCCTTTTTCTGGAAGGGAAACCCATGGCTTGGAGTTGTGGTTGGTGGTGCATTAGCAGCCAATACTCTAGTTTCGGTTACACTCGGCGGTATGCTACCATTAATTCTAAAACGGTTGAAGCTGGATCCGGCTTTGGTATCAAGCCCACTGCTGACAACGGTTACTGATATGTGCGGTTTCTTTTTTGTTTTAAGTTTCGCAGCAGCCGTTCTTCCAAAACTCGGCGGTTTGTAACACTGCTAATTAGCAAATGTTGTTTGATTTCTTCTTTCTTAAAACTTAAGTTGCTAGAGCGCTTATGAGCTTGTCACTTCGAAAACAGCTTTTCGTTTAAAACGAATTAAAGGGAGGTTAGTATGTAAAACGAGATTAAAGATGACTGTAAATAAATACTCCGGGATAATTCAAAAAAATCAGCACAGGTAATAACGTCCTATGAACTCTAAAAAAGCTTGGCCATCATTGGCATTAATATTTGGAATTTTAATAAGTATTATTGGAGCAGCATTAATTATCGGCTATATTATGGAAGCCTACGTTGCAAGGAGAGGAGACCCGGATCAGTCCTTGTTATTTTGGTATCTTCCACTTTTATTTGTTGGGTTCATTGCCCTCGTGACAGGTTTGAGTGCCAGTGTTTGGGGGTTCAAACGTTTGAGGAAGATTAAAATGAAAAGACCCCTCAGCATAGTAATTTTGTTATTATTAATAATCATTATCGCTGTTCCATTAAGTATCGTTATTACGATCGTTTTGTCTCCGTTCTGGTCGTGGCTTGAAACATCAACAGGAATTGAATCATTGGGACATTCGGGCCCCGCGGAATGGTGTTACCTTGTTATATTTCTCATGTTGGTTGCCGCCATTACGGGAACATATTTAATTTATCAACGGGGTAAAAAAAGAAAATGATCGCTAGAATTACTCACTAAATTTCTGTAAGGTACAATACAATCAAGCTAACACTATTTGACTTATTGTTCCTTAAAACGTAAGTTACAAAAGATTTTATAGGAGGGACTTGCCGACAATGGTTTTTTTGTTTAATGGAGAGCGATGAATCCTTTTTTGCATTGATGAGGTATTTCTCAATGATTTATTTAGAACAATAATCCGCACTTTTTTCATAATAAGAGGCAGTTACATTTAATCTATACTTATGGATGATTACAAAAATCTAAATATTCACTTTGTTTTTTTTATCATTTTAGTTTTGGCAAGCACATCTTGCACTCAGGAAAGAAATGATATGACACTATTTAATAAAGCAAAATTGTTGGCAGTTTATGTTGAGGCTAACAATGAAAAAGATGGATTAAGTAGCGGAAGCTTTGGTGATTTGGTCTTAATGAATTTAACATCTGGTGAAAGTTTAAAGCTAACAAATGACGGATTTTATGATACAAAACCATGTTTCTCACCAGATGGGAAATATATACTTTTTCAATCAAATCGTATTGGAGAAAAACTATATTTGGATGTAAAGGGGATTAGTGGACCATTTGATATATTTATTTACGATTTAGAAAAATGTAAAATATCACAAATAGATATTCCTTATCAGACAAATCGCCCCAGGGAATATAGAGAATCAATTAGGGATATGGACTGGATGCCTGAAGGCAAAAATTTGTTTTTTAAATTATTAAAAAATGAAATTTATTTATATAACATTGAAAGCAAAACTACTAAGTTACTTAGAAAGATTACCGAGTTTCCAATGATTGATAATTTGTCAGTATCAGCAAAAAATATATTTGCATTTAGCTTTAGACAAACACTTGATAATCTTGATAATGCAGGGTTAGCTCTTTTTGATGTAACAAAAGACAGCATTATTATATTTAATTATTACAGTAACACGTTTGGACCTTGGAATAATATCGGGGATAGACTATTGTATTGGGGTAATAATCGTACAATCTATGTGTACGATTATTTAAAAAATGAAAAAAAGGAATTATTCCCAATAGCAAATGACCTGTTGATATATAAAAATCTTTTCCAGAATGAGGAGGATGTTATTCTTTTGTGTGGATTGTATAGGAAAGCAGATAGTGTCATTTACGAACCAAAACAAGTTGTTATCTATAATCTCAAGACAAAAAAATATAATTGGTTAACGGATACAAATCTTGAAAAAGACTGGATGGACGTTTATATCAGAGAGTAAAAATTGAAAACAGACTAGTATTATTAATTAATTTCACCCACCTATATTTTCTAATAATCATTACCTCTCTTCGCCCATTTGGTCGCCGCACTCAACAATTTGGTCGTGTTCACATCAGCATTTCACCATTTAATAAGATTTTGATACTCTATTAGCGGCACAAGCTTTGTCTTATTTACCACGGAGGTAAATAAAATGAAAACAATACTTACAATATTAATCTTCGGTTCATTCAGTTTTGCATTTGCATCCGCACTGCAGGATTCTTCTCAAAACCAGAACAGAGAACAGAAACAAATTCAGGAACAGAACCAGGGCGAAGATGATCAGATTAAAAACAGGAACA
>JAOTUT010000081.1 GCA_029863735.1 Ignavibacteria bacterium | reverse complement strand
AAGCATTTGGGCTTACTCTTGGACTACCGGTAGTAACGAAGCAGCAGAGATAGCAAAAGATTATTTTAAACTAACAGATGACAGCATAAACTCAATCAGAACTTGGGTTGACAAAAAATACAAAGAAAAAAAGGTTGGTTGGCTAAATGTATTTACTGAAATTGAAAGTGCTTTTGAATACAAGAACACCTTTTTCTCACATTTGGACAACGTAAAAATACTTGCTCTTTATTTTGATGAAAATGAAGCAAAAGACATTTTAGAAGAATTCAAACCACAATCAAAGAAAGAGTGTGAAATTGGTTTACGGTTGGTACTCTTAAAACAAAGAGAAGAAATAGAAAATGACAATGAATTATTTTTAGGTTACGACTTTATTGGAATTGAATATGGTTTTGGTGACTTTCACACTTTCCATTGCCACGACATTGGGACTGAGCTATCAGATAAGTTTAAACTTAATATGAATAAATATGGATTGTTTAACAAAGAGAAAGAATGGAAGCCAGTCATTGACTATTTGAATGACGAAAAATCTCCCGTTGAACCTCTCCCCTGGTTCGTTACCAAAACAAAATTGATAACGAAATAATAAAATATCTATCATTTGACATGCAGAACTCAGTGTTTGTGATTCTATAAAACTTTACTGCTTGGTGCTAGTTACATGCAAACATATTAATCAGTGAAGTAAGCCAAAAAACTTTTGATGAATCTAAACTAGTCCATTTCCCCATTCTGGATTTCATTAGCTAATCGCTTTGCTTTATAAAGATCGCGTAACGCTTCAATCATTCCTTCAGCGCTTACGCTCACGGTTCTGTTCGCTTCTGTTGTGTATATATATCTTCCGGAATGACTTTCCATATTTCCATCAAATGCTAAACCAACAACTTCTGCTTTAATATTAAGTGTAGGACTTCCAGAATTTCCTCCGATTATATCACAAGTGCTAACAAAATCTAAAGTGGTCGAAAGATCAAACTCTTCCGGCAAATCTTCCCAATAATCCGGAAGGTTAAATGGAAACTTTTTGTTAAATGAATAATATCTGTCCAGTGATCCATAAAAAGTTGTTTTTACCGGAGCTATTGTTCCGTTATAATCATATCCTTTAATAATTCCATCAGAAATACGCAATGTGCCTGTGGCATCCGGAGGTATTGTATCACCATATATTTCATATAGCGCTTCACCGAGCAGTTGATTATTCACCATATCAGAGTCATCAAGTTTTTTATTAATACTTTGCAATTCGATCAGTCTGTCTCTTGAATCTAAAATAAAATTGATGAAGGGATCATCTGAATTTAATATTGAATCTGGACCTGCCATTGCAAGTGTGATTACATTTGCTTTGGTTGTAATTGATGAAGTTGACAAAATATTCTCAGCCGCTTCATCTAACTCCATCCCCATAAACAAAGACTGAACCAATTGATTTTCAGGTGGAAGATTACTATTTAAAACACTTAACTGTACAAGCAGTTTTTTATCTTCCACTTGTTTATCAAGATTCATCGGATAAATATTTTCTGTTAAGCTGTCGAGCTTTTCGCCTTTATATACTTCTTCCCTTTCTGCCTCCGGGAGATTTAATTGCTCTACAAGTTTTATCAAATCTTTTGCGATAAATAAATATTTTGGTGAATAAGTGGTACTGATGGTTAACGCATATAATTCATTTGTATAAACTGAAGCTGCATTTCTATTTTTAGCTATTTGCTGCCAGATACTTCCATATTTTTTACGTAGTTCAGGATTTGATTGAACTGCTTCTTTAAATTTTTTCTCAAAATCTTTTTTCCTCGCAATGAAAAACGGATTCTGAAGTGAAAGATAAGTTGACTCATAAACCTTCAAACCATTTCCTACATTAAACAAGGTTGCCACAAGTTTCATATCTTCAGCATTCGATTGCATTACTAAATCATAGTAAATCTTGTAAAGTTCTTTTCGCATAGGTGTTTGCAGTCCGTATCGATAATCCCTTAAAAATTCAAGCTGTGCAATTGTATATAATCTGTTTGTGCTGCCGGGGTTTCCAACTACAAATACAGGCTGGTCTTCAAATACTGGTTCTGTGCTCCAATTAAAATAGTAATTGGTTTTTATTGGCTTGTCATTCTCATAAGCACGAAGGAAAGCACAATCCAAACCATAACGCGGATAGGTAAAATTATCATAATCACCACCAACTTTTGAAACTATTAGCTCAGGTGCGAAGACTAATCTGATATCATTATATCTTTTGTATCCATATACAGAATATTTACCTCCGTAATACAAAGAGATAACTTCATAACTAAGTTCTAAATTCTGATTGTAATATCTGGTTTTGATTTCCTCAATTGTCTGATTTTTTACCACCACTTTTTCAGAATCTGAAACAACTGCGCTCATAGCAGTTTTTATTTCTTCAGTTACATCTTCAATCATCATCAACTGGCGAACAAATAATCCGGGAATCTTAAACTCATCTTCTGGCTTCTCAGCATAGAACCGATATTTCAATAAATCCATTTCATCGGTGCTCAAATCTCTCAATATTCCTCTGATACAATGATGATTTGTCATTATCAAACCATCCTCTGAAATAAATGAAGCTGAACAGCCCCTACCAAATTTGAGAGCAGATTTTTGAACTTTATCCAGCCATTCCTCCGAAGGTTTGAAATTATAAAGTTTATCGAAGTATTCGAGTGGTGGATTTTCGAATGTCCACATCTTGCCCATATCATACTTTTGAGCTTTAACAGTATCGAAATCAATTCCGTAATAATATGATTGTGCAGAAGTTGTAAATTGACAAAAAAACAAGAAGCAGATAATTGTAATTATTATTTTCTTCATTAAGCTCTTCCTTTTTATGAGGAATAAAAATGCTAAGTAATTATATATTGCCTGTACAAAATTATTAAAATCTCAGACCTATCGCATTATGAAAAGAAAAGTTTACAGAATAAATAAAGCAGGTTCAATCAATGACTTAAAATTGATAGAAGAAAATCTTCCCGAGCCAGGAATTAATGAAGTTAATGTAGAAGTAAAATCCATCGGCTTAAACTTTGCTGATCTGTTTGCAATTCAGGGGCTATACAGTGCAACTCCAAAAGGTAGTTTTATACCCGGGCTTGAATATTCCGGAATTGTTTTGAAAGCAGGAAGTAATGTAAAAGAATTCCAACCTGGAGATAAAATTATGGGAGCAATAAGATTTGGGGCATACACAACACATTTGAACATTGATTCACGCTATATTTTGAAATTGCCTGAGAACTGGAGTTTTGAGGAAGGTTCTGCATTTATTGTTCAGGCACTCACAGCTTACTATGCTTTAGTAGAATTAGGGAACATCAAAAGTAATTATACGATTTTAATTCACAGCGCCGCGGGTGGAGTTGGGATTTACGCAAACAGGATTGCCAAAAAGTTTAACGCATATACAATTGGAACGATTGGTAAAGAATCAAAAAGAAATTTTTTATTTAATGAGGGATATGATGATGTAATACTTAGAAATAAGAATTTTGAGGGACGATTGAAAAAAGCCCTTGGAGAGAGAAAGTTAAATATCGTCCTTGAGTCAATAGGAGGAAATATTTTTAAGGATAGTTTTAAAGCACTTGCGCCATCCGGCAGAATAATTATTTATGGAGGCGCACAATTTATGTCTCACTCATCCAGACCAAATTACCTGAATGTTTTTTATAAATTTCTAACTAGACCAAAAGTAGATCCACTTTCACTATCAAATATTAACAAGTCAGTTATGGGTTTTAATTTAATTTATTTGTGGGACAGACCAGATGAGTTGATGAGTATGGCTGAGGAAGTTTTGACGCTGAAACTTAATTGTCCATATATCGGAAAGGTTTATCAATTTGAAAAATTAGTAGAGGCTTTAAGACATTTTCAATCAGGCAAGACAATTGGGAAGGTTGTGGTGAAGGTTTAGTGTTTCCTGGTGCTCTTGTTGTTTTTGTTGTAAAAAAACCTTTAAACCACTAAGTTTTATTCAAAAATCAATTCAGATAATCATTCAGATATTTTCCTGTCCAGGATTTCTCAACATCAACGATTTCTTCAGGAGTGCCGGTTGCAACCACTTCTCCACCTTTTTCTCCAGCTTCGGGACCGAGATCAATTATGTAATCTGCACACTTAATTACATCCAGGTTATGTTCGATAATAACCACTGAATTATTTCTTTGAACAAGCATATTAAAACAATTGAGAAGTTTTGAAATGTCATCAAAATGAAGTCCTGTTGTCGGCTCGTCAAAAATGAAAAGAGTGTGTTTACTTTCTCTGCTTGCAGAAAGATGAGAAGCAAGCTTTACTCGCTGTGCTTCACCACCTGAAAGTGTATTTGATGGTTGTCCTAATTTGATATAACCTAAACCCACATCAGAAAGTATCTGAAGTATTTTTTCGATTTTTCTGTGGCCATTGAAAAAAGGTAATGCTTCATCCACTGTCATTTCAAGAACATCAACAAGGTTTTTTCCATGGTAAGTAATCTCCCGAGTTTCTTTTTTATATCTCGTTCCTCCGCAATCATCACAGGTCAGATAAAGGTCAGCAAGAAACTGCATTTCAACCTTAATGAAACCATCTCCCTGGCAGGTTTCACACCTTCCTCCGGGAACATTAAAAGAAAAGTAGCCTGGTTTATAGCCTCTTGCCCGTGCTTGATGTGTTGAAGCAAAAAGTTCTCTGATGTGCTCAAAAGCTTTTACATAGCTTATTGGATTTGATCTCGGTGACTTGCCAATCGGTGACTGATCAACAATCTCAATTCCATCTATATATTTTGCTCCAAGTATATCATCGAATTTTCCAATGTGTGATGGTGCCATTCCAAAATATTTTGCTACTCCAGCATAAAGAACATCGTGAATAAGTGTACTTTTTCCAGAACCACTCACTCCGGTTATAACTACAAATCTATTAAGTGGAATTTCAATATTAATATTTTTCAGATTGTTCTCTTTTGCTCCAATTATTTCGATGCTTTTAGTTTTTCTATTGATTCTTTTTTTGGAGAAAGGAATTTTTAATTTCCCCGATAGATATTTCCCTGTCAGTGATTTTTCACTCTTCAAGATGTCTTCAACTGTTCCATGAGCAACAATTTCCCCTCCGCCGATTCCGGCTTTTGGACCCATATCAAAAATTAAATCTGCATTACGCATCATTTCAGGATCGTGTTCAACTATAATCACCGTATTTCCAATATCGCGAAGATTTTTTAATAAGCTGATCAATTTGTTGTTATCTCTAGGATGAAGACCAATGGTTGGTTCATCAAGAACATAAAGTGTCCCAACAAGGGATGAACCAAGCGATGTAGCAAGATTAATTCTTTGTGTTTCGCCACCGGAAAGAGTGCTGCTCAAACGATCCATTGTTAGATATCCGATTCCAACATCATTTAAAAACTTTAATCTTTTAATTATTTCTTTTAGTATTCTTTCTCCAACGAGTAAATCATAATCAGATAGTTTCAGCTCTTCAAAAAAGTTTAATGAGTGTTCAATCGGGAGAGCTACAACATCATAAATTGATTTACTGGCAATCTTTACCTGCAACGCTTCTCTTCTCAAACGAGAACCCTTACACGCACTGCAAATTGTATATCCTCTGAATCGGCTTAGCATGACACGGACGTGCATTTTATAAGTTTTCTGTTCCAACTTTTCAAAGAAGCCATCAATTCCAAGATACGTTCCAAAACCTTTCGTTACCATTTCAACCTGATTTTCGGATAGCTGTTTGAATGGTATGTGAAGTGGAATTTTAAATGCTTTTGCATTCTGCACAAGATCCCTTAGAAATGAACTATACTTTGCACCACGAAATGGTGCAATTGCTCCATCCATTATACTCTGGTTTGGATCAGGAATTACAAGGTTCATATCAATGCCGACTGTCTTGCTGAATCCTTGGCAAACCGGGCAAGCACCAAACGGATTGTTAAAAGAGAAAAATCGGGGCTCAGGCTCTTCGTATCTTATTCCACAGCATTCGTAATATTTATTAAATTCTTTTTCTTCACCGGTTTCTGCGTTAATTATTACAAGTCTGTTTTCTCCTTCTTTAAACGTAACTTCAATTGAATCTGATAATTTCTCACGAATTTTTCCTTTTTCAACTTTAATTCTTTCAATAATCACACGAATATTATTCAATTTCTTTGCAGAAAATTTTTCTTCATTCAAATCAATTAATTTTTTAACTGAATAAATACGGAAGAAGCCTCGTTTCTTTAGCAGATCAATTTCTTCTTTTGCCGTATGCCCTTTATGATGATGAAGTGGAAAACCAAGGTAAAATTTTGTTCCATCAGGATTAGTATCCAGCCAATCAACAACAGTTGTAGTAGTTGCCTTTGTTACTTCTTTACCACATTGGAAACAAATTGTTTTTCCAATTCTTGCAAAAAGAAGCCTCAGGTAGTCATAAACTTCTGTAGTAGTTCCAACAGTTGAGCGCGAGTTCCGGGCTACTGTTTTCTGTTCGATTGCAACAGCCGGTGAAATTCCCTGTATTAAATCAACATCTGGCTTATTCATTCTTTCTAGAAACTGTCGTGCGTACGAAGATAAGCTTTCAACATATCGTCTCTGTCCTTCCGCATAAATTGTATCAAAGACGAGCGAAGACTTACCGCTGCCGCTTACACCAGTAAACACAACAAGCTTGTTCCTCGGAATCTCAAAGCTGAGGTTCTTCAGGTTGTGCTCACGTGCGCCTTTTACGATTATCTTTTTGTTATTTACTGATGATTTCTTGTTTTTCATTTTGGAATATCAGATAGAAAAAGATGGATTTCTGCCAGAAGCAGACAAGTTAATAATCCAGACTGTAAATTTAAGAATTTATTGGATACGGGAGAGGGAAAAAACAAAAGTCATCCCGAACTT
>JAOTUT010000080.1 GCA_029863735.1 Ignavibacteria bacterium | reverse complement strand
CATTTATCATAAATTAAATACTTGCAAAGACAAAATAATTATCATAGAATTGCGCGATTATGAATATAAAACTTCACAAATTATATGTCCGCTTGTTTCTTATCGTAGGAATCAGCGTTACTATTTTACTGGCGATTTATGGATTTGACTACTATACAACTCCGATCGAAGAAAGGTTTTTCAATTCCGACCACACTTTATTAAAACCAAGCGGGGCACTTGGGCATGGTTTTGGTATCGTCGGCACATTGATGATGCTACTTGGTGTAGGTATTTATATGATACGAAAAAGGTACAGAATATTTTTCAACCTTGGTTTTTTGAAGCACTGGCTTGAGCTTCATATATTTCTCTGTTCAGTTGGACCTATCTTGGTCCTTTATCATACTGCCTTTAAATTCGGCGGTATAGTATCAGTAAGTTTCTGGAGTATGGTAGTGGCAGTACTTAGCGGTGTAGTGGGAAGATTTATTTACCTTCAGATTCCAAGAACAATAGAAGGAAGAGAACTGACTATTCAGGAACTTATAGAGATAAAAGAAAGACTTGCAATTAGAGTAAGAAGCGTTTTAAGCGAAGATACATCAACGCTTTCAGAATTTGAGAGAATTTCATCTTCTGAGAGGTATAAATCCCTTAAATTTTTTACAGCCATCAGATTCCTGCATCATGATTTTTTTGATATACAAAGAGTTATGAGGCGATTCAAAAAAAGAATGAAGCTTTTGGGCTACGACAAATATGAACGAAAAGAACTTTTGATAGCAGCAAAGTCTGAAATGATTATGGCAAGAAGGATTGCTATGCTCAGAACTTCTCAAAAACTTTTTCATCAATGGCACATTTTTCATCTACCTTTTTCGATTACAATGTTCGTTATAATGATAATTCATGTAATTGTAACAATAATTTTTGGTTATAAATGGATATTCTAGGAGGTTTAAAATGAAATTTAAAATGATTTATCTGTATGGATTAATTGCAGTTGTCTCTATAATACTATTAATATTTGTATCCCAACAAAGTTCAACCCCTAATGGCAAAATCACTGCAGATAATAATTCAAATATGCCTGAAGATGATGTTCATAAAAAATTAAGAGAACAAGCCAGCGGTCCTCCAAACAAGGACAATGTGTCGGAAGCATATCGAGAAAAACTAGAAGGACTAAAAAGTGCGGTTGATAAAAATCCTAATGATACCTTAGCCATAAAAAATTATGCTGATTTCCTGAGTGCCGCCCATAAGATGAATGAAGCAATTCAATATTATAATAAAATTCTGGAAATAGATTCAAGACGTGCAGACATTCACTTTGCTTTATCAGTAATTTACTACACAAGACAAGATTTTGTTAATTCCGAAAAAGAGAACAATGAAGTACTTGCATTTGATCCGAATAATCAAATGGCGCTTTATAATCTGGGTGCAATTGCTGCAACAAAGGGCAATATTTCTAAAGCGAAAGATTTATGGAATAAGGTATTGAAAATTAATCCCGAGAGTGAAACCGGTAAATTAGCCACAGAGTCTTTAGGAAAATTAAACTGACAGCTAAAACAAAGAATCCATTAAAATTTAAATTGTAGTAAGATTTCCCACTTCATAATGTCACTATTTTCAATTTGCTATTACGAGAGCATTCTTTTTTCTAATCAACAAAAAATATCTGTTAATAATGTCACTTTCCTTCATCAAATAGAATTATAATTTCAAAAGCACACGAAAGATGATTTTCTCAAAATAGCCCTGTCCTTACCCCATCAGTAACAACGTTAGGGGATTTTTTTATTAATCAAATCAAGCAATTAAGATAATAAATATAGGATTTTAGTTGTCACTTTTTACTTTGTTCAATTACTATATAACAAACGATATTGATGTTAAAAAATAAGGAGAGAATAGATGCTGCTTAAATCCCTATTTGATATGTGGATTATCATTCCATTAGTGTTTCAAATCTCCTGCTCTGAAGAGTTCAATAGTCCAAATCACCGCTTTTGCCTGACAAAAAGGAAACGTTAATAAAAAATCTAAACAAATTTTTGAAGGTACAATACCAAGTAAGAATTGACAACATAGAAGGGAATTAATGTCGGATGTTTGTATGACTTCAAAAACTGGTTGAGAATTATAACTAAAATTTCATGCTAATGATGGCATAATCGTTGAAATAATAGGCACATCTCTTTCATCTAAGTATGAAGTACATTCAGGAATGAATTTATTAGATAATTTGACCACAAAATCTGTCGCACTATACGAAAAGAATGACGATATTTTTGGAAGGAAAATCGAGAAGTAAGAATTACAGCAACGTCGTGAACTATGCTTTGAATTTTTTTATTTTGAGGTATTAAAAATTTGTTAAATATGGAAGTATTTATAGAAAATATTGCAACTTATTTATTGGTGGCTGGGTTAGTTACTTTCCTATTTATTGGCTACATAAGAAAAAATAAAAAACATTCTTCAGAAACAAATAAGAAAATCGCTAAAGCCAAAGAGCATGGATTTCATGAACCTGTTTCACTCCATCCTGTTATTAACCCTGACATTTGTATTGGAAGTGGTGCTTGCATTGCCGCCTGTCCGGAACACGATATAATTGGTATAGCAGATGGAAAGGCAATTACCATAAATGCCTCCAGATGTGTGGGGCATGGTGGTTGCTTTCATGCTTGCCCGGTCTATGCTATTACACTTTGCATCGGTACTGAAAAACGAGGGGTAGATCTCCCACACATCAGTAAAGAATTTGAAACGACTATTCCTGGCATATACATTGCCGGCGAGCTTGGTGGTATGGGATTAATTAAAAATGCAGTTGAGCAAGGAAAACAAGCAATGAATTACCTTGCACCGAAGTTAAAGAGAAAAGCTAAAACAGAATATGATGTTGTAATTGTGGGTGCAGGTCCGGCAGGAATTTCTGCAACACTTGAAGCTGTAAAAAGAAAACTAAAATTCGTTACCATTGAACAGGATACGCTCGGTGGAACTGTCGCTAATTTTCCTAGGGCTAAAGTCGTAATGACCAGACCAATGGAGCTCCCGCTCTACGGGAAGCTTAAACTGACCGAAACTTCAAAATCAGAATTGATTGGAATGTGGGCAAATGTTTTAACAAAAAATAATATCTCAATAAATGTTCAGGAAAAAGTTGAGAAAATTGAAAAGCAAGGCGATATCTTTCTGGTTCAAACCCCCAAGAATCATTACACTACAAAATCAATATTGCTTGCAATCGGCAGACGGGGCTCACCAAGAAAGTTAGATGTACCCGGTGAAGAAAAAGAGAAAGTTTATTATCGTCTGTTAGAACCGGAAATGATTCATAACCAAAAGATTTTAGTTGTTGGCGGTGGCGATTCTGCGATTGAAAGTGCCCTTTTACTTGCAGATGAACATAACAAAGTAACACTTTCTTACAGGGGTGATTCATTTTCAAGAATAAAACCTAAAAACCTGGAAAAAATTCATAACGCTACCAGAAGTGGTAAGGTTAATGTTATTCTTAATTCTGAAGTCTCCGAGATTCTTGATAACAGTGTTATTCTTAGGGTAAAAGATTCTGCTGAGCCAAAAGTCATCGAAAATGATCTTGTCTATATTTTTGCTGGTGGCATACTACCCACAAAATTTTTGGAAGATATTGGAATAAAAATAACCAAGAAATTTGGCGAAGCAATTCTAAAGCATTAATTCAATTTGCAGGAAGGAACATTTCCAAACTTCATCTATACATACTAGTCGTACTTATATCATTATCGATCAAGCTTTGGGCACAAATTTCTCCGGGCGAGTTAACAAATGCTCATGCTCAACTGGAGGGAATAAGTAATTGTACTAAATGCCATGAACTCGGTGAGCAGGTTAATAATTCAAAATGTTTGGATTGTCATACCGAGATAAAATCACTTGTTAGTAAAGGTTCAGGTTATCATTCGAGATCAGAAGTTAGAGGAAAAAACTGTTCGAGCTGCCATAACGAACACCACGGAAGAAATTTTAGAATAATTAATTTTAATCCAGAAAAATTTGATCATAATAAAACCGGATACGGTTTAACCGGTAAACACAGCAAAGCTGAATGCAAGAAATGCCACAAACCAGACTTAATAATCGATAATAATTTAAAAAAAAGAAATGGAACTTATCTTGGACTGAGTACTAACTGTTTTTCATGCCACGAAGATAATCATCAAAAAACTTTAGGAGATGTTTGCAATAAATGCCACAATATTGCAGCATTCAAACCCGCTATAAAATTTGATCATTCAACTGCTGCTTATAAATTAACGGGCGCACACATTAAAGTTGATTGTATAGGATGTCATAAAATTGAAGATAAGAATGGGAAAAAATATCAGGCATTCAAAAATATTCCTTTCCAAAACTGCAACTACTGTCATAAAGATGTTCATAAGGGAAGTCTTGGACAAAACTGTGCAAGTTGTCATCAGACTTCAAGCTTCAAGCAAATTAATGCTTCCGCATTCGATCATAACAGAACAAAATATCCTCTTATCGGTAAACATAGACTTGTTAGTTGCAACAATTGTCACAAGAATCCTTCAAGTTATAAAATGAAATTCGGTCTGTGCACAGATTGTCATAAAGATTTTCACAAGACACAATTTGTCGTTAACAACCTTACACAGAACTGCTTGGACTGTCACTCAGAGAATGGATTCCGTCCATCATTGTTTACCTTAGAAATGCATAATAAAGCGAAATTTCAAATTACCGGGGCTCATTTAGCAACATCTTGTGAAAGTTGTCACTATAAACAGGAATTGTGGGATTTTAAAGGCATTAAACTTGAATGTATAAGTTGCCATAAAAATATACACGAGAATGCACTTAAACCTGAATTTTTACCCGAAAATAATTGCGGAACGTGTCACCAAACAGAAAACTGGAAAACTAGCAGTTTTGATCACGGTAAAACATCTTTCCCGCTCCTGGGAAAGCATCTTACAATTTCTTGCGGACCTTGTCACCGCAAGAAAGAAGATGAAACGAAATCAATCATTTTTAGTCCGATTAAAAAAGAATGCGAAACATGCCATAAAGATGTTCACTACGACCAGTTTAAAGTTGATGGAATTTCTGATTGCAGCCGATGCCATGCCTTTGAAAATTGGAAACCCGAAAAGTTTGATCACAACAAAACAGATTATATTTTAGATGGTGCACACAAAAATGTTGAGTGCGTTAAATGTCATCCAAAAGTGGAATTGAATGGAATTACTTTTACAAAATTCAAATTAGAAGAATTTACATGCGCAACCTGCCACAAAAAATAATTTGTATACTGCTCTTTGCAGTTACAGCCTTTGCGCAGAAATCACCCCATGGTGATAAATTGAATTTTGATTGCGGGCTTTGTCATGTATCGACTAGCTGGAAGGTCGATGTAAAAAAAGTTAAATTCGATCACAGCACAACTAAATTTGAGGTAATAGGTCAGCATAATTCTACAGATTGCAGAAGTTGTCATACGGATCTTAAGTTTCCTAAAATTAACTCAGATTGCATTTCCTGTCATACAGATCTTCACCAGGGAACGGTTGGAAAGGATTGTTCGAAATGTCACACTGCCAAAAACTGGATGGTCGAAGATATAAATGGTCTTCATCAAAAAGGAAGATTTCCGCTTGTTGGAAATCATTTAACGGCGGATTGTCAACAGTGTCACGCGAGATACGTTGATCTTAATTTTGAACCTACTGATCCAATTAACGGAACTCCACTACCAATCGGTGTTGATTGTTATGATTGTCACAAATATGATTATGATTTAACTTCAAACCCTCATCACTCTACTGCAGGATTTTCAACTGATTGCCAGGATTGTCACGATATTACCGCCCCGGAATGGGCTGTAATAAATGTTGTCCATGACTTCTTTCCGCTGGTTGGTGGTCACGCAATTTCTGATTGTTTCAGTTGCCATGAAGCTGGAGGAAATTTTAGTGGTTTGTCTCCTGAATGCGATAATTGCCATCACGATAAATATGTAGCAACTACTGATCCGAATCACGTTCAGAATAATTACCCAGTCCAATGCAATCAATGTCATACAATTTACGGCTGGTCACCAGCTATCTTCGATCATAATTCAACTATATTCCCTTTAACAGGAAAACATGTGACAGTCGATTGCCAGGAATGTCATTCAACTGGATATTCCGGTACCCCAACTGATTGTTATCCTTGCCATAGGGAAGATTATGAAACTGCAAACGATCCGAATCATGTTGCTGGAAATTATTCAATAAATTGTACTGATTGCCATACAACGAATGACTGGGATGATCTCACAAACTTTAATCACAATCTCACTCTGTTTCCTTTAACAGGGGCGCATATAACAACTAACTGCATTGAATGTCATCAGTCAGGGTATAACAACACACCAATGCAATGTGTAGGATGCCATCAGGATGATTTTAATACTGCTGAAGATCCAAATCATGTTACAAGCAATTTTCCAACTGAATGTGCTGTTTGTCATAGTACGATAGCGTGGGAGCCAGCACAATTCGATCATAATCTTACACAGTTTCCATTAACTGGTGCACATATTACTACCGATTGTATCAGCTGCCATGAGCAAGGATACACTAATACTCCAGCAGAATGTTTCGCTTGTCATGCAGAGGATTTTAATACGGCCCAAGATCCAAATCATGTTACAAGCAATTTTCCAACTGAATGTGCTGTTTGTCATAGTACGATAGCGTGGGAACCAGCAGAATTCGATCATAATCTTACACTGTTTCCATTAACCGGGGCACATATTGCTACCGATTGTATCGGTTGTCATGAGCAGGGATACACAAATACTCCAACCGAGTGTTACGCTTGTCATCAAAATGATTTTGAAGGCGTTCAGGATCCAAACCACGTATTAAATAACTATTCTCATGACTGCACCGAATGTCATAC
>JAOTUT010000079.1 GCA_029863735.1 Ignavibacteria bacterium | reverse complement strand
GCGGCAATAAATGGATTGAATTGAAAGGCGGGTTACCAACAACAGCTGTGAGAGATCTTGATATTCAGGTAAGAGAAAACGACTTAGCTCTTGCCACATTCGGGAGAGGATTTTATGTGCTTGATAATTATTCTCCTTTAAGAAATATAGATGAATCCACTCTTGAAAACGAAAACTACAAACTCTTCCCTGTTAAAGATGCACTTATGTTCATCAAGCGAAGTACAACATTCCACTCACTTGGTTCTTCTTTCTTTAAAGCTGATAATCCACCATTCGGTGCAACATTTACCTACTACATTAAGGAAGCACCAAAAAGTTTGAAGGAAACCAGACAGGAAAAAGAAAAAGATTTGGTAAAAGAAAACAAACCCGTTTATTACCCAAGCTGGGATGAGCTTCGAGCTGAAGATACTGAAGAAAAATCATACTTGCTTTTTGTGGTTTCAGATGCTCAAGGAAATGTTGTTAGAAAATTAAAAGCTGGAATCAAGCAAGGTATAAACAGAATTACCTGGGATCTAAAATATGCCGATACAAATCCCGTTAAATCAGTCACCGATAAGAATGAAAGCGGAACGCCTGTTATGCCCGGAACTTACTCGGTTGAAATGTTTACGAGTATTGATGGTGTAGTTACAAAAATAGCAGGACCGGAAACATTTGAAGCAAAAGTTCTTAACAATGCCACCCTACCTGCTGAAGATCGCGCTGCAATGTTTGTTTTTCATAAAAAAATAAGTGAGTTCAATCGTGCAGTTGAAGGTGTGCTAAATTCCACACGCGATCTTTTAGCTCAAACCGATGTTTTAATTTATGCAATTAAGCAAACTCCTGAAGCTCCAAACTCTTTAATGGACAATGCATTGCGAATTAAAGAAGAAACACAGGACATTCTTCAGCATCTTTACCGGGACAATACAATCGCTGAAAGAAATGAACCTACTTCACCTACTGTTTACGACAGGTTGAATGAACTTGCATGGGGAACCTGGCAGACAACCTCCGCACCAACGCAAACTCAAAATATTAATTACCAGGTTGCAACAGAAGAGTTTGAACCTTTGCTTATAAAGCTACGATCATTACTGGAAGTTGAGGTGCCTAATCTTGAAGCGGAAATGGAACGTTACGGTGCACCCTGGACACCGGGAAGAGTTCCGGGCTGGAATAAATAAGAGTATTAAAAATCCCCTCCTCAATTATGAGGAGGGGTGTCCAAAGGACGGGGTTGTGAAAATCACCAGCAGTGTTGACAAAAAAGGTCTTAATGCGATCGGGTCTTTTTTTTATTAGGAAGCATATGGATCAACTTTTTCTTAAAGTTTTCAATGCCTGCATTTTCCTTGCAGGAAATTTCAAAGTGCGTTAATTCAAGTGCTTCAATTTCCGTTAATAAATGGGGATTTAATCCGTACTCAATTTTATTAACAGCAACAAGGAATGGGGTTTCTATCTTTCGAAGAAATGTAATCAGATCAGTTTCACTACTATTAAGTGCAACTCTTGCATCCAATACAATTATGGCAAAATCTGCCTGTATAATTGCTTTTACTGTACTGTTAAGTTCATTCTCACCAAAGTTAAGTTTCTCATCAATACCTGCTGTATCAATTATCACAACTTGACCATATGGTAGAAGTTCAACTGGCTTGCTCAAAGAGTCAGTAGTTGTGCCGGGTTTCCCGTTTACAATAGTTAACTCCTGATTTGCAATTCGGTTTATAAGGAATGACTTACCGACGTTTCTCTTGCCAGCAATAACGATATGTAACCCGCTGATTTTCACCGGCTACTTAATATTAACCTTTTGTCAGAAATTTTTGTATCAATTTATTTCTGTAAAATATTTCATCGGTAGTTTGGACAAAAAGTGTTCCATCATCTTAATAAGAAAAAAACATTAAATACTTATGGTTTTCATCTTAATTACGAAGGATATGGGTGGGTCTCTATCAGTTATAATAATTGACTTCTCTTTTATTAGAATGTTGAAATAAAAAAACTTTCGACCAGATAGTATACCTGGGAGAAATTAAGTCAATTTTATTTGGAATAGGTAGGAAAGTTAGTTAGGGGG
Source organism: Ignavibacteria bacterium (assembly GCA_029863735.1). The sequence continues at coordinate 4,931 of JAOTUT010000079.1, read as the reverse complement.
GAAGATCACTCGTTTAAATTAATTCTCAATCAATAAGCCTCTCTAAATCTTTTCTTTAACTCAGTCATTCCTTTCGGATCGCCGATAATCGTTAAACGGTCACCATCTTCTAATACAGTATTACCTTTCGGAATGATTGTTTGACCGGACCTTCTAAGAATAGCAACCAAGCATCCATCAGGAAATCTTATATCTTTAAGTGCTTTTCCAATCAACTCTTTATCTGAAGTCTCCCTTTCAATTAAAAGAGATAAGCTGCGGTCTTCGTGAATTAATGCTTCTTTAAGTTCCTGATCATCTTTAGAGTTAAGCCATTCGCTTGCAAATCCTTCTTCTTCAACTCTTCCGGCAATCTGAGCAAGAATTCTTAAATGCTGTGTTGGATCTTTTTCCGAACTTACAAGAAAGAATACAGCATTAACATCCGTTTCGTCTTCCTTTTCAGAATCTTTAAGAGGATCCTTATACTTAATATGAATACCCTCTTTACTTCTTGCTATTACAATTTCTGCCTGCGATAGCCCATTTAGCCGTAAATGAGGAAGAGCTATTCCGTGAATAACAGGTGTAGCACCCATTCTGGTACCATCTAAAAACATTTTCTCAATTTCTCCAGGGGTTTTCTCAACAAACTGAGAGAACCACTCTGATGCTTTTTGGGTAACATTCTCAAAATTTTCTTTTTCGTTATAATCTAAGACGTGGCCCCGAGTAACGATCTCATCAAATGGATCCGACTCCCGCAAACCCTTTTCTTTGAGGATACCTCTCATCTCTGTTTCCAGTCCGCTGAATCTTGAGCGTCCGAGGCGTTCGAATAAATGATATATAGCACCAGACCTTACAACTTTCTTTCGTGCATAATACCAATACCATAAAGCTCCAACTACAATTAAACCAAGGCTGAACAACAGCGGCAAAATTCCCATCTGGTAAATCAATACAAATGGAAGAAAGATACCGAGTAAATGTAACCAGGGATAGAATGGAGATTTAAAGCCCGGGTCATATGCTTCTATTTTACTTTCTCGAATTATTATAACAGCAAGGCAAATAAATGAAAAAACCAACAGTTGAAATGCACTGGCCAGTTTTGCAATTCCGGTTGGATCCAAAAATGAAAGCAGTAAAATAATGGCACCAACTGTTATAATAATGGAAAAAATTGGTGTGCCCCAGCGGCTAAGTTTTTGAAAGAATCTCGGAAGCAAGTGATCTCTGCTTAGTGCTAATGGGTACCTGGATGCAGCGAGAGTTCCACCATTCGCAACTGAAATGAATGCTAGAAGAGCAGCTATTGAAAGAAGAAGAACACCAATTTCTCCGAAGAGAACTTCACCGGCAGCAGCCACCGGAGTCATGTTTCCCATCAACTCTTTAATTGGTAAAACACCAATCATCACACCAGTACCAAGTGCGTAGACCAAAACAGCCGTACCGATTGCTAAAAAAAGTCCAAGTGGAAGATTACGCTCAGGTCTTTTTACTTCTTCTGAGAGACTTGCAATATTTGTAATACCAATGTAACTGACGTAAACCAATCCGGCTGCCGAGAGAATCGAGTTCCAGCCTGAAAAGAGAAAGTTTTTAAAATGATCGAAATTTACCTTTGGAATACCTCCTATTATAAAGAATAACAAAAAAACCAAAAGAAAAGACACCAGAAGTATTTGAAGATGACCACTTTTTTTTGAACCAAACAAACCAAAAAGCCCTAAAACTAAGGCAATCACAATTGCAAAAGGAATTATTCCAATGTTAGGAAAAAATAGATGTACATAAGCCCCCATTCCTATCAATGCAAAAGCGACTTTTAAAACCAAAGCAAGCCAGGTTCCAATTCCTCCAATTGTTCCAACCATCGGACCCATTGTTCTATCAAGGAAATAATATACGCCTCCAGCTCTTGGCATTGCGGTTGCTAGTTCTATAACGCTTAACATTGCCGGTATGAGAGGAATAACAGCTATTAAGTATGCCAATGGAAGAGCAGGACCAGCCTCAATTGCAGCTATTCCTGGCAATAAAAAGAATCCAGCGCTTAAAGTAGTACCAGTAGCTATTGCATAAACGTGAAAGAGTGTGAGTTCCTTTTTAAGTCTTTTCTTTTCAAACATACCTTCAAAGTAAATAAAATAAAGTAATTAATGGAATACTAAACTATAAAATAGTTTGATTTTATCTACCAATCATACAATTCGCCGAGTAAGCCGACTATTAAACTAATTTATTCGATAATTTGGCTACTTCAACAGATATACAAGTTCAGCAAATCTTCCATTGGAATACTGGCGACGCCATTATAAGTTTGATACGTCAAAGTATGTTAAACTATAAAGAGGTTCTATTGAAGTCATTATTAATCGTGTTTTTTACCCTGGTGGTTGGTGGTCTTGTTGGATTCACAGTGTTAAATAATGCGAAAAATGTAGAAAATGAGAGAATATTGATTGATGAGTTCGTTCCGGTAACGGTAAAAGAAAGCACCGTTATTACTTCATCAGTTGAGTATATTAAGCGTGGAACTATGAAGGCCTCCTGGTACGGACCTAATTTTCACGGTAAAATGACAGCAAACGGTGAAATTTATGACCAAATGGCATTTACAGCAGCTCACAAACAGTTGAGCTTTGGAACATTATTAAAGGTTACAAACCCAAAAAATGGAAGATCAGTAATTGTGCGGATTAATGACAGAGGTCCTTACATTGAAGGTAGAGATTTAGATCTGTCAAAAGGTGCAGCTATAGAACTTGGAATGCTCAGAAAGGGTGTTGCAAGATTGAAAATAGAGGAAGTTGCACCTGGTAAGACCAGTAATCCCACAGCAATTGTTAACTGATTAACCCAAATTTTCAATCCGGCCCAATCTTTTAAGGTTGGGCTTTTTTATTCCATATTATCGATCTCCATACTTAAATTTGCTTCCAGTGAATTAAAGAATTTGTATCTATTAAAATGAATAAACTAAATCTCGGCTGCGGTAAAGATATTAAAGAAGGCTTTATCAACCTGGACATTGTTGATTACGGTGGAAACAGAATTCACAATATTAATACTTTTCCCTACCCTTTCGAAGATAATTATTTTAATGAAATATACGCCTCCCACGTGTTAGAGCACTTGAATAACTTTCATAATTCGATTACTGAACTATATCGTATTTTAAAACCAAATGGCATTCTAACTGTTTACGCTCCTTTCTTTTTAAACACAAAATACTTCGGTGAACCAGACCATAAAATTCCATTTTCAATTCGCACATTTGACAATTACGAATATATTGGAAACCGAAAACTTAAGTTTTATGAAAAATGGAAGCTCAACCATCGAACTAATTATGAAGGGAAAGCACAATTCGAAGTACTGGAAAAAAGATTTATTACTTCACACTTTACTTTATTAAAATGGATGGATTTCTTTGTAAACCTTGAACCCGTTATTTACGAAAGATTCTTTGCGGGCATCTTTTCACCTGAGGAAGTTTACTTTAAGTTAATGGCAATAAAGTAAGTTTTAAGCATTATCTTTTCTTCTAATAACCTCAACAATCAACCAGAACCAGCCTATCAAAAAACACACTCCGCCAACTGGAGTTATCATTGCAAAAAAGCGAATGCCAGATGTCGAATAAATGTAAAGTGAAAAGGAGAATAGCATTATCCCTAAAAGAAAAAATATCGAGGCAATGTTTGATTTAGTGAAATTTGTTAAAGAAAGGATTAAAAGAACAATAGTGTGAATGAACTGGTATAACACACCTGTTTTGTAAACTTCAAGCATTTCCGGAGATAGTTTTTCCCTCAAACCGTGAGCACCAAATGCACCAATAGCAACTGCAGTAAAACCTGATACTGCGGAAATTATTATCCAAGTCTTTTTATCCTTCATCAGATACCTCTAATGCATTGAATAGTTAATTGTAATTTCTTTAAATTTGTCAGCAATTTAATCAAATAAAAAAACAAAGATGAAAATATTACAAAAGCTTATTCTGCCGGTACTAATTATCGCAGCAATCTTTTTAGTTTACGAATTCTACTTTGCAAAAGGTACTGATTTAGGATCATATTCTGCCTTTGATCCAAATAACAGCGCAGTAAAAGAAATAAGAGTTCAACTTTTAGCTGACCGAGGAATAGAACAAACCGGTGGTGAAGTCAGTTTTTATACTTCAGACAAAGATGGAAAAGTGGTTCTGGTTGCTGGTTCATTTAGTCTTCCTGAAGGATTTGAGAATGCACAAGTAATAATACTAAGAGGCCATTTGAATCAGAACGGATTTCATGCACACGAGGTCCTGCTCGACTAATTTATGAATAAGTTCAAGCTTGTCTCAAATTACAAACCAGCTGGTGACCAACCTCAGGCAATTCAACAATTATTAGACAGGATTAATGCCGGTGATACATTTCAAACACTACTTGGGGTAACAGGCAGTGGAAAAACATTTACGATATCAAACGTTATTGAAGAGTTAAACAAACCAACACTCATAATTTCACACAATAAAACACTCGCAGCACAGCTTTATTCCGAATTCAAATCTTTCTTCCCCGAAAATGCTGTAGAATTTTTTATAAGCTATTACGATTACTATCAGCCGGAGGCTTATGTCGTTAAAAGCGATCTATATATCGAAAAAGACTTTTCAATTAATGAAGAAATTGACCGTCTTCGACTGAAAGCAACTACTTCTCTGATTGAAGGAAGAAGAGATGTAATTGTAATAGCAAGTGTGAGTTGCATTTATGGTATTGGTGCACCGGATGAATATGCAAAGCAAATTATATTTGTTAAAAAAAGCGAGAAACTGAATCGAAAAAAATTCCTTCGCAATTTAATTGATATTCATTTTGTAAGAAACGATTCAGAATTTGGAAGAGGGACATTTCGTGCGCGTGGTGATGTGATAGAAATAATCCCCGCAT
>JAOTUT010000077.1 GCA_029863735.1 Ignavibacteria bacterium | reverse complement strand
AAACAACTTCATAACTGCCGGTTGACTTATTCTCATTAACCAGAGTTTTTATTTCTCTTCCCAGAAAATCATATACCTTCAGTGTTACATAACTCTCCTTCGGGACAAAGTAGCTAATCCTTGTTGAGGGATTGAAAGGATTGGGATAATTCTGGTTTAGCACAAAAGCAGTAGGAACATCGTAAGTAACATTAACAACATTACTGTAGCTAAATGTACCATCTAAGTCAACTTGCTTCAATCTGTAGTATAACTGACTGACACCGTTTAAGTCAGGGTGGTCATGGAAAGAGTAGTAGTTAATCTCAGTTGAGTTTCCTTTACCATTAACGAAGCCAACAGTAACAAAATCATCAGGCTTATCAATAGAACGCTGAATCTCGAAGCCCTGGTTGTTGAGTTCAGAAGCGGTAGACCAGAGCAGTTGAACCAGAGAGTTATTCATAGAAGCAGTGAAAGCAAGTAATTCTACTGGGACTATCTCAGTTAATTCAGTCAGAGATGCAGTAACTCCTAATGAAACTTTAGCCATTTTCAAAAAATAGGGTATATTAAAATATTGTATCTTATCATTGGACGTGTGATAGTAGGGATTAAAGTCATAATCATATTCAATCAAGAGAATTGCACCAAAGTTATTATTCCAGAAAGATGCATGATCACTGTATGTTGCCCCTGGATTTATGATTTGTAAATTTAATCCAACTGAATAAAGATTATTTATTAACAACATGTTATCTTTCAATGCAATTGAGTTTGCAATCGGTCTGGTGTGAATTTCCGCGATGTTGTCACTATTTGAATCGTAAGCAATCATATCCAAATTAATAACACCCATAATTGAATCACCTGCAATAGCAGCCTGTTGAGCATAGTAAGCACTTCCGTAAAGTCCCCGTTCTTCTTCATCCCAGAGAGCATAAATAATTGTGTACTTCGAACTATAGTTTCTGAATAATCTTGCTGCTTCGAGTACTGCAGCGGTTCCGCTCGCATTATCGTCTGCACCTGGAACAACTGTACCGCTATATGTGAAATCATCATAGTGAGCACAGATTATATACTTTTTATTCGGGTATTGAGTACCAAGCTGAACTGCGTAGACATTTCTTCCGTTACCGGTTCCAAAAAATTGATCGTATGTGGGTAAACCATAACTTTCAAGTTTTTGCTTTATATAATTTGCCGCCATATCATTGCCTGGATGGTTCCAGCGTCTTGAAACTATAGTGTATGGTACTCCGTTAATTATTGTTTGTACTTCTCCCGATAATTCCTCCACAAAAAAAGTTAGTGAATCAATATTTGTCTGATCTATAATCGTTTGAATTACAGGATCCTGTCCAAATGATATAAACTGAATAAGGAGAACAAATACTGTGGTTTGTAAAAATTTTTTCATAACGAACCCCTTCGAAATGAGAAAGAAAATGTTAAAATAAATGTGTATTTATAATATACAACTTAAGCACAATTTTACAGAAAGACTATTTAAATAAATATTTTAGCATGCTATATTGTTGCTAATGTCAAATAGTCGTATTTGAATAACATTACATGAAGAAAATCATCTCAAAAATTAAACCACCTACAAAAGATACAGAGAACCAAAAAGGGAGGTTTGGAACATTTGCAGGCGTCTTTACTCCGGACGTTCTTACCATCCTTGGCGTAATTATGTATCTTCGTCTTGGCTGGGTTGTTGGGAATGCAGGATTGTTAGGTGCAATCGTAATTATAATTTTAGCTAAATCAATTACTATATGTACCGGTCTTTCAATGTCATCCATTACAACCAATATAAAAATTGGTGCTGGTGGTGCATATTCAATTATTTCCAAATCCTTGGGACTGGAGGCGGGTGGGAGTATTGGAATTCCATTTTACATTTCTCAAACGTTAGCCGCAGCATTGTATATTGTTGGATTTACGGAAGGCTGGCTGCTCTTGTTTCCTTCACATGATCCAAGAATAATAATGGTGGTTACATGGATAGCATTGTTAGTCCTTTCTTACTTTAGTACAAATGTAGCTTTAAAGTTTCAGTATATAATTTTAATTGTTATTGCATTATCAATTTTATCATTCTTTCTTACTCCAAACGAACGATTGGATACTTTCTCCATTGTTGGGAGATTTGAAGATGCAAGTTTCTGGCAGGTATTTGCAATTTTTTTTCCCGCGGTGACTGGAATAATGGCAGGTGCAAATCTCTCGGGAGAGTTAAAAAATCCCCGGCGAGCAATTCCATTAGGCACCTTAAGTGCGATAGGTGTTACGTTACTGATTTATCTTTCATTGGCTTACGCTCTTGCTGTCTTTATTCCTGATGGTGAACTCAGAGCAAATCAGATGGCAATAGTAAATAATTCCAGAATAGGAATATTAGTAGTGTTGGGGATTTTAGCTGCAACATTCTCTTCAGCACTTGGCAGCATTGTGGGTGCACCGCGGATTTTGCAGGCATTGGCGAGTGAGAAAATTATTCCATTCAATAAAATTTTTGAAATGAGAGCACCAAAAGGTGAACCGAGGAATGCAATTGCATTCACCGCAATAATAATTATACTCGCATTGTTTCTGGGTAATCTGGATTCTCTTGCTACACTAATCACGCTTTTCTTCCTCATAACTTATGGTACTTTAAACCTGGTTGTATTTATTCAGCAGGGAATGAAAGTGATTAGCTTCAGACCGATATTTAAAGTTCCAAAGTTCGTTCCTTTTTTTGGTGCGGCTGGTTGCATGATAATTATGTTTTTAATCAATCCGGTTTTTAGTGTAGTAGCTTTTATTATTATAGTTGCTTTATACTCATACTTAACAAGGAAGGGACTAAAGTCTCAGAGTGGTGACCTACGGGGGGGAATGTTCATTGTGCTGGCAGAGCTCGCTTCACGGATTGCTTCCAGATTTCCCAGGCATCACGTTGCATGGAAACCCGATTTACTTATACCCATTGAAGAACCAAAGGTGTGGTCTGGACCATTGTTGTTTATCAGAAGCATAGTTCATCCTTCGGGTAGTGTTTTTGCTTTTTCAGTAAAGGAAAATAATCTGGGAGAAACGAAAAAATCCTTGAGCGAGTTACTTGCTCCACTGAGGGAAAGTAAACTGCTGGTAAATTCATCAGTTATTGGTGATAAAGAATTTTTACATGGAGCTCGCCTGGTTATTCAAACGTTGGAGGGAATTCCATTCAGACCAAATACGCTTTTTCTTACTCTCGGTAGTAGCGACGAAAAAAATAATATTATTTCTGAGATGGTCAAAAATGCTGTTCAGCATGATCTCGGTGTGATAATTTTGCGGCAACATCCCAGAATAGCTTTTGGAATGCAGAAAACTGTAAATCTTTGGTTAAGAGATAAAAGTCCTAATTGGCATCTTGCTGTTCTCATATCACTTCAGCTGCATCTTAACTGGGAAGGAAAAATTAATCTGATTACTGTGGCAGATAAAAAAGAAGAGAAAGCAAAGATGTATGAATTTTTAGATGAGCTTAGTAAACAGACCCGTCTTCCTTCAATGACCGAATTTCACGTTCTCTCCGGAAACTTTAAAGAGGTAATTATAAAAGCACCCAAGGGAGATGTAAGTATTTTTGGTCTTGCCGACGATCTGCACTTCAGTTTTATGAGAGAAGTGACTGAGATGACAAACTCTTCCTGTCTGTTTGTACGAGACTCCGGTAAAGAAAGTGCCATAGCTTAGTAATTCCATAGTTTTTTAATCATTGGTTCTCTTTATTAAACTTTTTTTAAACAAATATTGTTATGATATTAACCAGAGTAGATTATTATTATTTGATATGACGACAGATACAAAATATTTCACACCTGCTGAAGCCAGAAAAACATTACCGCTGGTAAGAAAGATTGTCAAGGATATACTTGATACCAGCAGAGAAATGCGTTTAATCGCCGATGAAATTAGTACAAGTGTAGAAAAAGATCCACGAATTCAAAAGCTTGCAGATAACATCGAAGGATTTATGCTTGAGCTTGAAGAAATTGGATGTTTCTTTAAGGACTGGAATTTTTCTATAGGATTGGTTGATTTTCCTGCTTTAATTGATGGGAAAGAAGTCTTTCTTTGCTGGAGAAGTGATGAGGATGATATACTTTATTACCATGAAGTAGAGGCAGGTTTTAATGGCAGAAAACTTATCTCACCTGAAGAGCTAACCGATTAATTTAATCTTCAAGTTCAAATTCCACTTGGGCTGAGACTGTTTTGCTTGAGTTATTATCTTTTATATTAAAAACAATTTTATAGGTTCCCCGGGTTTGAGTATCGTCAAGCTCAAACTGTGCTTCTAACTGGATGTCGTTTATTTCTCGATTGCTTACTTCTTTCAAATCACTGAAAATATTTTTTGTTGAATCGCCATCCGAATTTATCAAATCAACATTGTAGCTTAGAGAAACAAAAGTTTCATCATCTTTTTTAATTTTTTCGAATCCGCGTACATTAACCGTCGCATTTACTTCCCAAGCTTCACCAATGTCATAGGCAAAAGCTTCAGGACTGAATGCTTCGAATTTTACTTCTTCTTTCTTGCCGCAGGAAAAAGAGAACAATAAAATAAAGATAAAAAAAACTGATTTATTCATTTTATACCTCTTTGTCATTGCGAGGAGCGTAGCTACGAAGCAATCCTTTTGTTAGTAGATTGTTTCGCTCCGCTCGCAATGACAGTTCTAAATTAATTATCCGTTTTTCTTTTGGAAGTCTTTCATAAATACAACAAGATCCTCTACACCTTTGGTTGGGAAGGCATTGTAAATTGATGCACGCAATCCACCAACTGAACGATGTCCTTTAAGTCCATTGAAACCGGCTTTTGTAGCTTCATCAATCAATTTCTTTTCCATTTCAGGAGTTGTAAGATTGAAGGTAATGTTCATTAAAGATCGGCTTTCTTTTTCTGCGTGACCTTTATAGAAACCGTTGCTTTCATCAATACATTTATAAAGCATATCAGCTTTCTTCTTGTTAATATCGTACATCTTTTCCAGACCGCCAAGTTTTAACAACCATCTGCTAACTAGCAAAATAATATAGACACCGAAAGTTGTTGGGGTATTATACAGCGAGTCATTTTCAACATGAGTTTTATAACTAAGCATTGTATGTAAAATATCCTGACTTCTTTCAACAAGATCTTTTCTGATAATTACCATCGTAACACCCGAAGGTCCCATATTTTTCTGTGCACCGGCGTAGATCAATCCGTATTTTTTTACATCTAATTTTTTGTGAAGGATATCAGATGATGCATCACAAACAAGAGGAACATTTCCAACTTCCGGTTCTTTGTGCCATTGTGTTCCGAATATTGTGTTGTTTGATGTAAAGTGAACATAAGAAGCCTCAGGATCAAGTTTTAGCTCGCTCTGTTTTGGAATTCTTTTGAAGAACTTTTTATCTCCTTCACCCTCTTCGGTTGTAGCAGCTATATTGGCTGTTCCAACTCTCTTTGATTCTTTTATTGCTTTCTTTGACCAGCTTCCTGTCAAGATGTAATCCGCTTTGTTTTTTGGAGGCATCAGGTTTAGCGGTACCATCGAGAATTGAAGGCTTGCACCTCCCTGTAAAAATAATATTGCATAGTTATCAGGAATATCTAAAAGTTTCTTAATATTTGCTTTCGCTTCTGAATGAATTGCATCATAGGTTTTGGAACGGTGGCTGATCTCCATTATCGACATTCCCACTCCGGGAAGTGCAAACAAATCTTTCTGTGCTTCCAGCAGGACTTCTTCCGGCATTATTGCCGGGCCTGCACTAAAATTATAAATTCTTTTTTCCATTTTGTTTTCCCTTGTATATACTAATTCTTATTAGATTAAATGTGTTAGTAATCCATCTCTTAATTTAGGTTCAAACCAAGTTGATTTCGGAGGCATAATTTCTCCCGCATCTGAAATATTTAGCAAATCATTTAGACTAACAGGATAAACAGAAAATGCAACAACAGCCTTATCAGAATCAACTAGTTTTTCAAGTTCTTTAGTTCCGCGAATTCCACCAATAAAATCAATTCGTGTGTTTGTGCGGGGATCATCAATGCCAAGAACAGGTGTTAGTAGAAAATTCTGAAGTATACTAACATCTAGCTTCTCCCCAACAGATTTAGTTAATGATAAGCTTGCAAGCACTGAATCCCTGGCTTTTAAATGATACCATTGTTTATCAAGATACATACAGAATTGGTTTTTAGTTTGTGGTTGTTTGCTGGTAGTTGTTTTGACTTCAAACTTTTCACTTACCGCATTCAGAAAATCATCTTTGCTTAATTTATGTAAATCAAACACCACACGATTGTAGGGAAGAATTTTTAATTGATCTTCGGGAAAGAGAACAGCAACAAAATAATTGTATTCCTCATCACCTGTATGTTTTGAATTGGTTTTCTTCTTTTCCTCTCTTGCACGGCTTGCACTTTTTGCTCTGTGGTGTCCGTCTGCAATGTATAGTTTATTTATTTTTTTAAACTCATTTATTAATGTTTGATTAAAACTATCCGGAACAATCCAAACTGTATGTTGTATTCCATCGGGTGTAATGAAATCATATTCAGGTTTTGTTTCTTTAATAGTTTTATCAACTATTTCATTTACTTTTTTTACTCCGCGGTAAGTTAAGAACACAATTCCGGTTTGTGCTTCCGTAGTAACTATATGATTTGTTCTGTCATCCTCTTTAACTTTTCTTGTTTTTTCATGCTTGAGTATAATATCGTTATCATAATCATCAACAGAAAATGTTGCACATATTCCTGTTTGTGCTCTTCCGTCCATTATTAATCTATAGAGATAAAATCCAGGTTTATCGTCAACCTTTAACGGAGCTTCTGTGGTAATTCTGTTTAAATTATCTTTTGCTTTCTGGTAAACTTGTTTTGAATATACATCGGTTCCATCCGGCAGTTCAATTTCTGATCTAGTAATCCTTAAGTAGCTTAATGGGTTTCCCTCTGCGAATTGTCTTGCCTCTTCTTTGTTAACTACGTCGTAAGGAACGCTTGCTACCAG
>JAOTUT010000076.1 GCA_029863735.1 Ignavibacteria bacterium | reverse complement strand
TCTTGAACTCAACCGAGTGAGTTTTACCAAAAGCATTCCTGATTAGTTCGCCAGCTTCTTTGGAGATATGAATTATATCGTCAATCATAAAGTCATTTTTTTTTATTTCAAATATAAAACTAAGTATTGTAACCTTCGAGGTTGAAGCCTGCAATTCGCATCTTTAATCTCGAAGGTTACATTGGCAATTGCACCATTAGTTCCTTGATAGCAGGATGCGAATTTGATATATTTCGACTCGAATATAAGTTCAATAAAGGAGAAGTTTTTTGGAAAAAATAAAAGAATTGGAAGTAAATCCGTCCGAAGCCAATTCGATTGTCGATAGCATTCCCGAAGAGTTGCCAATTTTACCGTTAAGAGATATTGTAATTTTCCCTTACATGATATTTCCGGTGCTTGTTGGAAGAGAACAGTCAATAAGAGCAGCAAATTATGCAGCGGAAAAAACTAAATTCATTTTTTTGTCTACTCAAAAAAAATCAGCTGTAGAAGATCCTTCAGAAAAAGATTTATATACTGAAGGCACTATCGCAAAAATAGTTCAGATATTAAAGCTGCCAAACGGACTGATGAAAATTCTTGTTGACGGTTTATTCCAGGCGAGGATTGTCAAGTTCACAAATAACAAGAGTTTTTTTGAAGCAAAAGTTGAAATTATAATACCTACTCTTGACAATGATCATGAAATGAATGCAATGATCAGGCAGATGACGCAGTTGTTCAAAGATTATGTTAAGATAAGCAAGAATGTACCAAAGGATACCATTACAGCTTTTGATAATATTGAAGAGCCGGATAGAAAACTCTTCTACGCGGCAGCAAACATCAACCAATCTATTGAAGTGAAGCAAGCAATACTTCAAAAATTCACGATTAAAGAGCAATATCTTGAAGTTATAAAAGTGCTCAACTCGGAAATAGATATCTTGAGGATTGAAAAGGAGATTGATAATAAAGTTCAGGAAAACATAGCAAAGACACAGCGTAAGTTCATTATTCAGGAACAGATTAAAATTTTGCAGGATGAATTAGGTGAAGATGAAGATGCATCACCTGAATTTGTGAAGATACGAAACCAGATAAAGAAAGCTAAGATGCCGGAAGAAGTTGAAGAAAAAGCTCTTGAGGAATTTAATAAGCTTAGAAAAACTCCTTCAATGTCTCCTGAATCTACGGTGATACGAAACTACCTCGATTGGCTGGTTGGAGTTCCATGGAGTAAAAAGTCAAAAGATAATTTAGATATTAAACACGTTCAAAAAATTCTCGATGAAGATCATTTCGGTCTGGAGAAACCAAAGGAAAGAATAATTGAGCACATTGCTGTTCTTAATTTAGTAAAGCAAATGAAAGGACAGATTTTATGTTTCGTCGGACCTCCCGGAGTTGGAAAAACTTCCCTTGGTAAATCAATTGCACGTGCACTGGGAAGAAATTTTGTTCGTATCAGTCTCGGCGGTGTTCGTGATGAAGCAGAAATTAGAGGACACAGAAGAACTTACATAGGTTCGATGCCGGGTAAAATTGTCCAATCAATGAAAAGAGCCGGTACAATAAATCCTGTTATTCTTCTTGATGAAATTGATAAGATGAGTATGGATTTCAGAGGTGATCCTTCATCAGCAATGCTTGAAGTTCTGGATCCTGAACAGAACCATACATTTAATGACCATTATCTTGAAGTTGATTACAATCTGCAGCAGGTTATGTTTATTACAACTGCTAACATTCGTTATAACATTCCACTGCCACTTCAGGATAGAATGGAAATAATTGAACTTCCCGGTTACCTAGAATTTGACAAGCTGGAGATCGCTAAGAAACATCTTATTCCTAAACAACTTAAAGCTCACGGACTAGAGAATAAACATGTTGAGTTCAATGATAATGCTATTAAAAAGGTTATAAGTGAATATACTCGGGAAGCAGGCGTCAGGAATCTTGAAAGAGAGACAGCATCAATCTTAAGAAAATTGGCTAAAGAGATTGTTGTAAAAGAATCCTCAAATGGTAAAAGAAAAAAGAAATCAAAGCATATTATCACTGAAGAAATGGTTGAAAATTATTTGAAAACACCGAGATTCCGATATCAGCGACATAATAAGGGCAACAAAGTCGGCAGTGTTACAGGTTTAGCATGGACAAGTACCGGCGGTGAACTTCTATCCGTCGATGTTACAATTATGAACGGTGCTGGAAAATTAAACTTAACCGGTCAGCTTGGTAATGTGATGAAAGAATCAGCACAAGCTGCACTAAGTTATTTAAGAGCTTCAGCAAAAAGACTTGGACTCAATCCCGACTTCTTCAAAGGAAGAGAAATTCACATTCATCTTCCTGAAGGTGCTATTCCTAAAGACGGTCCATCCGCAGGAGTTGCGATGGCAATGGCAATGTTGTCAGCAGTTAGTGGAAAACCTGCTTCAAACAATGTTGCGATGACAGGTGAAATAACTCTTACGGGTTCGGTTCTTGCTATCGGTGGATTGACAGAAAAACTATTAGCAGCAAAAAGAAACAGTATTAAAACCGTTCTTATTCCAAAAGAGAATGAAATTGATTTGAAAGAAATATCTGATAAAGTTAAAAGTGGATTAAATATTGTAACCATTGAAAAAACAGAGCAAGCAATTCCTTATATTTTTGAAGGAGTCAAAAAGAAAAAACACGTTGAGAAAAAAAAGAAAAAGTGACCTATGACTGAAGAGATTAGTATTAACAAACATCTTGCTGAAGAAGAAAAATACAGATTGCTCAACTCTCAAATGAGAGCTTTATTGGTTAAGGAAGATAACTTAATTTCAAACCTATCAAATTTTACTGCTGCTATTAAAGACACATTTGATAAAGTAAGCTGGGTTGGTTTCTATCTTTTTGATGGAAAAAAACTTAACCTTGGGCCATTCCAGGGGAAAGTTGCCTGCACAAATATCGAAATTGGTATTGGAGTTTGCGGAACTTCTGCAGCGAAGAGAGAAACTTTGATCGTCCCTGACGTGAGTAAATTTCCCGGTCACATTGCTTGCGACAGTAATTCAAAGTCGGAAATGGTTGTTCCACTTCTTCAAAAAGATCATTTGTTAGGGGTACTTGATCTGGATAGCCTCGAGTATAATTCATTCGGAAAAACCGATAAAGAATATTTAGAAGTAATTTGTAAATTTCTGTGTGAGGAAATCTTCCCATCAGATTATAAATTGAAAAAAGTATAGATGAGTAACTTTGTAGTAACAGCAAGAAAATGGAGACCACAGCTTTTTAAAGATGTTGTTGGTCAGGAACACATTACAAGCACTTTAAAGAATGCAATCAAGGAAAAAAGAATTGCTCACGCCTATCTTTTTACAGGTCCAAGAGGTGTAGGTAAAACAACTACTGCCAGGATTCTCGCTAAAACTTTAAATTGCGAAAACCAAATAAACTCTGAGCCCTGCAATGAATGTGAAATGTGTAAGTCAATTCAGAACTCACAGTTGATTGATATTATAGAAATTGATGCTGCATCAAACAGAGGCATTGATGAAATTAGAACTTTAAGAGATTCAGTTAAGTATGCACCGACTCGCGGAAAGTACAAAGTCTACATTATCGATGAAGTTCATATGCTTACTAAAGAGTCCTTTAACGCATTTCTAAAAACGCTTGAAGAACCACCGGAACACATAATATTTATTTTTGCTACTACTGATGTTCACAAGTTACCCTTGACGATTATTTCGAGATGTCAAAGATATGATTTCAGAAGAATTCAGCTTGATAAGATTAAAGAAACTTTACGGATGATTGCTGATGAGGAAAAGATAAAAATTGATGACAAAACTCTGACCATCATCGCTAAGAAAGCTGATGGCGCATTGCGTGATGCTGAAAGTTACTTTGACCAGGTAGTAGCTTTTTCAAAAGGAAAGATTGACGCAGATCTGGTTACCCAAATGCTCAACTTGATCGACGAGGAACTTTATTTCAATATTTCTGATGCAGTTATTGAAAAGGACTTCAAAGTTGTTTTTCACACCTCACAAAAAATTTATGAGAATGGCTGGGACTTCCGTGATTTTATAGAGGGTTTAATAGAACACTTTAGAAATATTCTTTCAACTGCCGTAACAAATTCTACAAATTCAATCGAAACTGCTGATATCTATAAAGAAAGATATGTTGACTACAAAGGAAAATTCTCGGAGAGTGACATACTACGTATTCTTAATTTTCTAAATAAATCACAGCAGGAGCTTCGTTTCTCGCAAAATCAAAAATTAAAAATAGAATTAATTCTTAGCCATCTAATTGCACTTGAAAGTACAAAAACCATTTCAGAATTAATTTCAGAAGTGAGTTTTGATAATTCTGAACTTTTCAAATCTGCTGAATCATCTAAGGCTTTTTATAAACCCGCGGAAACTGTTAAAAAAAAAGTAGATAGCTCTGCAACTACGAAGAAAGGAACTGAACCTCAGAAAACTAATTCCTCCTCTTATATTGCAAGCCCGTCACAACAACCTAACTTTAGTTTTGATGATGTCGTAAATAAATGGGGAGATTTTATTCACTCAATCAATTCAGAAAAAGGGTTGACACTTGGTCCGGCATTAAAAGGCTTCAATCTTCTTTCTCTGAAGGATAATAATTTATTCTTCTCAACCGAAAAAAATGAAGACTTGAATACTTTTAGATTAAATGAAAAATATATTGCAAAAAAATCTGAAGAGTTCTTTGGACGAAGATTTAATTTTATTGTGAGCAATCAATTAAACTCGATTCCTGAAAAGAACAAAGTTGATAACGCTCAGGAATCTAAACAGACCAACTCAACCGATCTTTATGAGGAAATCATCATTAATGAACTTGGTGGTGAGAAAATAGCATAAATTCAAACTTTTTTAGCCTCACCTCAATCCAATTCCTCTTTGACACCATCAAAATTCCTTTGATATTGGAATAAAAATCAATAATTTTGCAGCCTATGTCAAAAGGACTTATCATCGCAATTGATGGTCCTGCCGGTTCCGGAAAAAGCACATCGGCTAAGTTTATCGCAAAAAAACTCGGTTATCTGTATATAGATACCGGTGCAATGTATCGGGCGATAACATTCCACGCTTTAGAAAACGGAGCGATTGGTAATAAATCCCGAATTGTTGAACTGGCAAGGAAATGTAAAATAGAACTCAGTTATGATGAAGGTGAGGTCGTCGTTCTGCTTAATAACAGGAACATCTCGAAAGAGATAAGATCCGCTGAAGTAAACTCAAACGTGAGTAATGTGAGTAAGATTAGCGAAGTCAGAAAGCTGATGGTTGATAAGCAAAGAGAAATGGCAGCAAAAGGAAGCGGAATTGTTATGGAAGGCAGAGATATCGGAACCGTAGTTTTTCCTGATGCTGATGTTAAAATTTTTCTGACTGCTGCACTTGATACTCGAGCCAACAGACGAGCTAATGAGTACTTTGAAAAAGGTTCCAAAGTTTTGGTGGATGATATTAAAAGCAATCTTTCAAACAGAGATAAGATTGATTCAAGCAGAAATGATAGCCCTTTGATAATAGCATCCGATGCAGTAGAAGTTGATACTACGAACATAACAATTGATGAGCAGGTAAATCATATTCTGGAAGCAGTAAAAAAAGTAGCAGATAAAAAAAATGTTCAATTAAAAATAATTATATAAAAGCCGGTTAATTAAATATGTTAAATAAAACAAAAAATATCTACCTGTTTTTTCCGGTTTTGAGCAGAAAGATATCTAATTAATTTCAGGAGGATAAATGACCACTGATGTGAAAGAAAAGCCATCCAATGTATTAGAAGATTTCGAAAAGGCAAAAAATAAGTTCAATACATACGATTACACACAGGAAGAATTTGAAGAACTTGCGAATCTGTACACCGAATCATTCAGAGATGTAAAGCAAGGTGAACTTGTAAAAGGAAAACTTGTAAGAATTCAGGATGATAATGTTATTATTGATGTTGGATTCAAGTCTGAAGGTACTATTCCAAGAAGTGAGTTCAGCGAAGATGCAAATTTGGAAGTCGGACAGGAAGTTGAAGTTGTCCTTGAAAGTGTTGAAGACCTGGAAGGAAATCTGGTTCTTAGTAAATCAAGAGCTGATTTCTTAAGAATATGGCAAAAAGTTTTACGCGCTCATGAGACTGGTGAAATCATAGATGGAAAAATTATTAAAAGAATAAAAGGCGGAATGGTTGTAGACTTAATTGGGATGGAAGCATTTCTTCCCGGCTCTCAGATCGATATCAGACCAATCAGAGATTTTGATGCACTGGTTGGACAAACGATGGACTTCAAAGTTGTTAAGGTTAATATACCAACAGAAAATGTTGTGGTATCCCACAAAGTTCTTATCGAAGAAGAAATTTCTGATCAAAGAACGGCAATTCTTGAAAGTCTTGAAAGAGGACAAATTCTTGAAGGCGTTGTTAAAGCCGTTACAGATTTCGGTGTCTTTGTTGATCTTGGCGGAGTTGATGGATTAATTCATATAACAGACCTGAGCTGGGGAAGAATCAATCACCCGAGTGAAGTTGTTAAGCTTGATGAAACATTAAAAATCGTAGTTACCGATTATGATGAAGCTAAAAAGAGAATTTCTCTGAGTCTTAAAAAACTTCTTCCTCATCCGTGGGAAAATATTGACGAGAAATATAAGATCGGTGATAAGGTTACAGGAAGAGTTGTATCTCTTACAGAGTACGGTGCATTCATTGAAATTGAAAAAGGTATTGAAGGATTGATTCATAATTCAGAGATGAGCTGGACGCAACATATAAAACATCCTTCACAGGTAGTTGCCATGGGACAGATGGTAGAAGCAGTTATTCTCAGTCTTGATAAAGATGATAAAAAAATCTCGCTTGGTATTAAACAGCTTGAGCCAGATCCATGGCAGACTTTAATGATAAAATATCCGGTTGGTTCAAGACATTCCGGTGTTGCAAGAAATCTTACCAACTTCGGAGTATTCGTTGAACTTGAACCTGGTGTTGATGGACTGGTTCATATTTCTGATCTCTCGTGGACAAAGAAAATCCGACACCCC